>NZ_MULM01000184.1:0-262271 GCF_002029345.1 Pseudomonas sp. VI4.1 | reverse complement strand
ATGCGGTGTATCAGCCAGCAAAATGTCGCCTGACACACCGCATTCGCGAGCAAGCCCGCGCCCACAATTTGGATCTTCGCCAGCTTATTGAACGTGCGCCCACGGCAAGATCGGGATTGCAGTGACCGCATTCTGCGGACTGCCTTCAATCAAGCGATCGCTGTACACCAGATACACCAGCGTATTGCGTTTCTTGTCGAGGAAGCGCACCACCTGCATGGTCTTGAACACCAGCGACGTGCGCTCCTTGAACACCTCGTCGCCATCCTTCAGCTCACCCTTGAAGCTGATCGGCCCGACCTGACGGCAAGCAATCGACGCCTCGGCGCGATCTTCGGCCAGCCCCAGACCGCCCTTCACCCCGCCCGTCTTTGCGCGCGACAGGTAGCAGGTCACACCCTCCACTTTCGGATCATCGAATGCCTCGACGACTATACGGTCGTTCGGCCCGACAAACTTGAACACCGTCGACACCTGACCGATTTCCTCGGCCGAGGCCAGCAGCGGTATCGCCAACAGCAGGCCCAACCATCCTTTTGCCACGCGCATTCAGGTATTCCTTCAGACCAGGATCAGGTTATCGCGGTGAACCAGTTCCGGCTCCGCCATGTAACCCAACAGACCGACAATCGCCTCAGACGATTGACCGATGATTTTTTGTGCCTCCAGCGCGCTGTAGTTGGCCAGGCCACGGGCGATTTCACGACCGTCCGGCGCGACGCAGACCACCATTTCGCCACGCCGGAAGCTACCCTGGACCAGCTTGACGCCCACCGGCAGCAAACTTTTGTTGCCTTGGGACAACGCCGTCACCGCGCCAGCATCCAGCACCAGCGTGCCGCGGGTCTGCAGGTGCCCGGCCAGCCATTGCTTGCGCGCCGCCAGCAGGCCGCGCTCAGGCGACAGCAAGGTGCCGATGCGCTCGCCCGCCTTGAGGCGATCCAGCACCCGCTCCAGGCGCCCGCCCACAATGATCGTGTGCGCACCGGAGCGCGCCGCCAGTCGCGCAGCGCGCAATTTGGTCTGCATGCCACCGCGCCCCAGCGCACCACCGGTACTGCCGGCCACCGCATCCAGCGCCGGGTCATCGGCACGGGCTTCGTAAATCAGGCTGGCATCGGGATTGTTACGCGGGTCGGCATCGAACATGCCATCGCGATCGGTGAGGATCACCAGCAAGTCAGCTTCGACCAGATTGGCCACCAGCGCCGCAAGAGTGTCGTTGTCGCCGAATCGAATCTCATCGGTGACCACGGTATCGTTCTCGTTGATGACCGGGATAACCTTGAGTTCGACCAGCGCACGCAAGGTACTGCGGGCGTTCAGGTAGCGTTTGCGGTCAGACAGGTCATCGTGCGTCAGGAGAATCTGCGCGGTATGCCGGCCATGCTCGGCAAAGCTCGACTCCCAGGCCTGCACCAGGCCCATCTGGCCGATGGCGGCAGCCGCCTGCAACTCGTGCATCGCACTGGGTCGCACGGTCCAGCCCAGGCGGCTCATGCCTGCCGCTACCGCCCCGGAGGACACCAGCACCAGCTCGACGCCAGCCTCATGCAACGCCACCATCTGCTCGACCCAGACCCCCATTGCCGCGCGATCCAGGCCCTTGCCGTCCGCCGTCAGCAAAGCGCTGCCGATTTTCACGACCCAACGCTGCGCACCTGCCACCTTGCTCCGCATCATCTTCAACCTTAGCTTGAGGACAGCGCGACCTGGCACTGCCCGTGACGTTAATCGTGGTTATTCGTGACCAACGATCGATTTCCAGATACTAAAACGCCGCTCCAGTGAGCGGCGCTTAAGTTTATCGCAACGAATCAGTCACGCACGTAAATGATTTCCGGACCGTCTTCGTCATCCACATCTTCTTCATCCCAATCATCGTCGCCGATGTCATGGACCGACTTCACACCGCTGCGGCGCAGGGCGCGCTGGTCATCCAGGGCCTGCAACTGGGCACGGGCCTCGTCTTCGATGCGCTGATCGAGATCGGCCAGCTCTTCCTTGTAGACGGGGTCGTTAGCCAGGCGATCGGCACGATCTTCCATGTAGCGCATGATGTCGTGGCACAGACGCTCGGTACCCAGCTTGGAGATGGCCGAGATCACGTAGACCGGACCCGTCCACTCCAGGCGGTCGACGATTTCCTTGACGCGAGCGTCGTGCTCTTCTTCAAGGATCTGGTCGCACTTGTTCAGCACCAGCCAACGGTCGCGCTCGGCCAGGGACGGGCTGAACTTGGTCAGCTCGCTGACGATCACTTCGGCCGCATCCGGGGCACTGGCGTCATCCAGTGGCGCCATGTCGACGAGGTGCAGCAGCAAACGGGTACGCGACAAGTGCTTGAGGAAGCGAATCCCCAGGCCCGCGCCATCGGAAGCGCCTTCGATCAGACCCGGAATATCCGCGACCACGAAGCTCTTCCAGCGATCGACGCTGACCACGCCAAGGTTCGGCACCAGCGTGGTGAACGGGTAGTCGGCGACTTTCGGCTTGGCAGCCGACACCGACCGAATGAAGGTACTTTTGCCAGCATTCGGCAAGCCCAGCAGGCCGACGTCAGCCAACACCTTCATTTCCAGCTTGAGGTCACGCGCCTCACCCGGCTTACCCGGAGTGGTCTGACGCGGAGCGCGGTTGGTACTGGACTTGAAACGTGTGTTGCCCAGACCGTGCCAGCCGCCATGAGCCACCAGCAGCTTCTGGCCAGCCTTGGTCAGGTCGCCGATCACTTCCTGCGTGCCCGCGTCGATAACAGTGGTGCCGACCGGTACACGCAGCACCAGCTCTTCACCTTTCTTGCCGGTGCAGTCGGTGCTGCCGCCGTTGGAACCACGCTCGGCATCGAAGTGCCGGGTGTAACGGTAGTCCACCAGGGTGTTGAGGTTTTCGTCGGCGATCATGTAGACCGAGCCGCCATCACCACCGTCGCCGCCGTTCGGGCCGCCATTTTCAATGAATTTCTCGCGACGGAAGCTCATGCAACCGTTGCCGCCGTCACCGGCCTTTACTCGAATCGATACTTCATCAACAAACTTCATAACAAAACGCCTCTCGCCATACGGACGAGCCGAAAAAATCTAGACATAAGACTCTTGCAAAAATGAGCGCAGCGACCTCAATCAACGACCGCAAAGCCAGCGCTGGAGCCCATTACAAACAGCTTTGCAAGAGACTCACCCCACAAACGAAAAAGCCCCGTCGCAAGACAGGGCTTTTCCAGCAACCACGTAATTATGCCGCGACGACGTCAGTCTTCGGGACAATGCTTACGTAACGGCGATTGAAAGCGCCTTTTACTTCAAACTTGATCACGCCGTCGATTTTAGCGAACAGAGTGTGATCTTTACCCATGCCAACACCGTAACCGGCGTGGAATTGGGTGCCGCGCTGACGCACGATGATGTTGCCCGGAATGATAACCTGGCCGCCATACATCTTCACGCCAAGGCGTTTGGCTTCTGAGTCGCGACCGTTACGGGTACTACCACCAGCTTTTTTGTGTGCCATGAGTCAATTCTCCTAGTGAGGAATTAGGCTGAAATTAAGCCTGAATACCGGTGATTTTGATCTCGGTGTACCACTGGCGGTGGCCCATGCGCTTCATGTGGTGCTTACGACGACGGAACTTGATGATGCGGACTTTATCGTGACGACCTTGGGAGATCACTTCAGCCACAACGGTAGCGCCAGCAACAACTGGAGCGCCGATGTTCACGTCATCGCCATTGGCGACCAACAGAACGCGATCAAAAGTAACGGATTCGCCGGTAGCGATTTCCAGTTTTTCGATCTTCAGGTATTCACCTGGGGCGACCTTGTATTGCTTGCCACCAGTAACAATTACTGCGTACGACATGGTATTTCTCCGATAATCCTGCTCACCCAGCTCTTTATAAGAAGAGGTATTGGCTGGCATGGCTGCATAAGGCTGGAAGGCCTGTTTGCAATTGCGTAAGGCAGGTGCTGCCCAGGAAGTTCAGGGTGCGCGATTGTACGCAAGCTGACTGGGCGATGCAAGAGGCCGTCCATCGCGCCTTGACACCCGCCGACGTGGGTCCTAGCATGCCGCGCAACCCTTCTGGAGCAACTGTCTCTGATGCAACCCCAAGCTTTCTACCGCGCGGTGGCGGACGATTTCAAAGCCGTCGACGGCATCATCAAGAAGCAGCTGACGTCCCGAGTGCCGCTGGTGTCGAAAATCGGCGATTACATTACCTCGGCCGGCGGTAAGCGCCTGCGCCCGTTATTGGTGCTGCTGTGTGGCAAGGCCCTGGGTCGCGAAGGCGATGACATGCGCCTGCTGGCCGCGACTATCGAGTTCCTGCACACCGCTACCCTGCTGCATGACGACGTGGTCGACATGTCCGGCATGCGCCGAGGCCGCTCGACCGCCAACGCCATGTGGGGCAACGCTCCGAGCGTGCTGGTCGGCGACTTCCTGTATTCGCGCTCCTTCGAAATGATGGTCGAACTGGGCTCCATGCCGGTGATGAAGATCCTTTCGCAAGCCACGCGGATCATCGCCGAAGGCGAAGTGTTGCAGCTGTCGAAGGTCCGTGACGCCAGCACCACCGAAGAAACCTACATGGAAGTCATCCGCGGCAAGACGGCGATGCTCTTCGAAGCCTCGACCCACAGTGCCGCGGCCCTGGCCGGAGCCACACCGGAGCAGAGTGAAGCGCTGCGCACCTTCGGCGATCACCTGGGTGTCGCCTTCCAGCTGGTCGATGACCTGCTGGACTACAAAGGGGACGCAGAGACCCTCGGCAAGAACGTCGGTGACGATCTGGCCGAAGGCAAGCCGACCCTGCCGCTGATCTACACCATGCGCGAAGGGACGCCGGAACAGGCCGCCCTGGTGCGCAAGGCGATCCAGAAAGGTGGCATCGAAGACCTGGAAAGCATCCGCGAGGCCGTTGAAGCGTCCGGCTCCCTCGAGTACACCGCGCAGCTAGCCCGCGACTACGTGACCCGTGCGATCAAATGCCTCGACGCGCTGCCTGCCAGCGAGTACCGGGATGCGCTGGTCGAGCTAAGTGAATTTGCAGTAGCCCGCACGCACTGACCGCCCTTCGTAGGAGCTGGCTTGCTGGCGAATGCATCACCACGGTACTTCTGAAACACCGTGGCGTCTGCATCGCCAGCAAGCCGGCTCCTACAGCGAATGCATCACGCCGATGCTCCTGAAACACCGTGGCGTATGCATTCGCCAGCAAGCCGGCTCCTACGACGCCTAAAACCCTATATAATGTGCGACTTTTAGCGGTCCTCAATCCAAGGAGCTTTAGTGAGCACGTTGCCACCCTGCCCGAAATGCAATTCCGAATACACCTACGAAGACGGCGCACAGCTGATCTGCCCCGAGTGCGCCCACGAGTGGTCCGCTGGCGGCGAAGTGGAAGCAGCGTCCGATGACACCGTGAAAAAGGATTCGGTCGGTAACGTCCTGCAGGATGGCGACACCATCACCGTGATCAAGGACCTCAAGGTCAAGGGCACATCGCTGGTGGTCAAGGTCGGCACCAAGGTCAAGAACATCCGCCTGTGCGATGGCGATCACGACATCGACTGCAAGATCGACGGCATCGGCCCGATGAAACTCAAATCCGAGTTCGTCAGAAAAGTCTGATCCTGCTGTATTACCGTCCCGCGCCCTGCGCGGGATGGTGCTTCTCCCTCAGCCGCCTCACCCTTTATTGCCTCGCAATAGCCAAACGCCAGCCGTTTTGACCTGACGCAATCTTCATCTGGAAAAAAGCACAAACGGCCAATAGGCGCTTGCTATTTGATGAATAAGAATTATTCTCATTGAAACCTTCAAAGGAGATGAGAACCATGACTTATTTGATCGACGCCTGGCTGGACCGCCCGCACCCTTACCTCAGGATTCTGCATCGGGAAACCGGGGAAGTGTGTGCCGTGCTTGAAGAGGAAGCCTTGAACGAGCTGCAGGATCAGGGTGACCTGGACGTCAACGGCTTGAGTTCCAGTGAGCCGGTGGTGCTCAAGGAGCTGGTGCGCAATCTGTTTCTGTTCTGCTATGCCAGGGCGTTGCGCCCGACCAGCGATCTGAACCATAAGATCGAAATATGAGAAACGCCCAAAACCCCTGTAGGAGCGAGCTTGCTCGCGAGAAACTCAAAAACACCGCGTTCATTCAGAATGCCCGCGTTATCGTTGACGCCCATCGCGAGCAAGCTCGCTCCTACAGGTAATCAGCAAGGCTTACAGAACGTCGAGCAGTTCGACGTCGAATACCAGTACGCTGTGCGGTGGAATGCTGCCAACGCCTTGAGCGCCGTAAGCCAGTTCGCTCGGCACGTACAGACGCCATTTGCTGCCGGCATTCATCAGTTGCAGGGCTTCGGTCCAGCCAGCGATTACGCCGCCAACCGGGAATTCTGCAGGCTGGCCACGATCGTAGGAGCTATCGAACACAGTGCCGTCGATCAGCGTGCCGTGGTAGTGAGTGCGCACGCTGTCTTCCCGGGATGGCTTGGCGCCTTCACCTGCGGTCAACACTTCAAATTGCAGGCCGGAAGCCAGGGTAGTGATGCCATCGCGCTTGGCGTTTTCAGCCAGGAAGGCCAGGCCTTCGCCTGCCGCTGCTTCAGCCTTGGCTGCCGCTTCGGCTTGCATGATTTCGCGGATGACCTTGAAGCTGGCGGACATTTCTTCCTGGCCCACACGGCTTGGCTTGCCGGCGAAAGCGTCGGTCAGACCTGCCAGGATCGCATCCAGGTTGACGCCCGGTGGCGGATTGTCGCGCAGTTGGTCGCCTAGCTGACGGCCAATACCGTAGCTGACGCGGGTTTCGTCGGTGGACAGATTTACTTCGGACATGACACTGCTCCGCTGGGGGGCATCCTGAAAGGTCAATTTTCACATGGCACTTTCAGAAAAGCCCTTCACAAAAAAGGGCCAGCAGACTAGCACAGATGCCATCGCGTTGATCAGGGGGGTCAGTGCTGCCACCCGGTACGGAAGGCGATCGGTACCTTCAGGCTTTCTTCCGAACTGGCAACGAGCCCGCACATTTCGTCATGCACCGAGGTGTGCACAAGGTTGAACGGCAAGGTGGGAAAGGCATGCAGCACTTCACGGGCGTGCTCGACCGAACGCAGGTGAAAGGCCTGGCCTCGTGCATCGCTCAGGGGATAAGCCGCACCGTGCATGCGCGCTTCCAGCAGATAGATCCCCCCTTCCATCGAGATCAGGTTGAGCTCATCGACTTTGCCGGCGATGGCATAAGCACTCAATTCTTGCAGGTTCATGAACACACCTCACACTGTGGGGAGCCAGGATCCTTACAGGGATAGGCTTCGGTGCACCAAAGCACAAGCCACCAACGATACCGTTCGTCTGGTTCACCTCCCCTGTAGGAGCGAGCTTGCTCGCGAAAAACCTGAGGGCGCCGCTGGGTGTCAGGGTTCCAGCGTTATCGTTGACGACCATCGCGAGCAAGCTCGCTCCTACAGGGGGGGGTGCGATCTCAGTGCTTGGTCAGCTTATCCAGGTAACCCATGGCAAAAGCCGAGACCACGAAGGTCATGTGAATGATCACGTACCACTGCAAATGCTCGGGGTCGACGTTCTTGGCATCCATGAAGATCCGCAGCAGATGGATGGAGGAAATCGCCACGATGGAGGCCGCCACTTTCATCTTCAACGAAGACGAATCCATGGTGCCCAGCCAGTTGAGCTTTTCCTTGTGGTCGTCGATATCCAGTTGAGACACGAAGTTCTCGTAGCCGGAAATCATCACCATCACCAGCAAGCCGCCAACGAGCGCCATATCGATCAGCGACAGCAGCACCAGAATCAGGTCCGATTCGGCCATCGAGAACACGTTGGGGATGACGTGAAACACTTCCTGAAAGAATTTCAGCGCCAGGGCCAACAGCCCAAGGGACAGACCGAAATAGATCGGCGCCAGCAGCCAGCGGGAGGCATACATTGCATTTTCGATAAAGCGTTCCATTGAATCTCACAGTTGGGCTGGAAATGGACGCGAGTATACCAGCCACCTGTTACACCCAGAAACAACCGAAAAATCCGTAACCTGCGCGTGTGTGACAAGGTTTTTCTGCTAGTGTCCAAACTATTGACAGCTCAGCGACATCGGACAGGAAAACGGGAAAATGGATGTGCGATTGCCTTTAACGAGCGCCGGAATCTGCCTGGCCCTGCTGATGAGCGGGTGCTCACCCAGTGATGCCAAGCTCCCGGTCAGCCTCGAGGAAAAGACGGCGCAGTTCGAGAAGTCTCTGGACGCGATTCAGGATCCGAAACTCAAGAATGCCGTGGCCGAACTCGGTGGTTCACTGTTGTTGCTCGAACGTGCCCAGCTCAAGCTCGAGAGCAAACCTGTGGAAACCGAATACGACGAAGACGTCCTCGCCGTGCTCAAGCACTACCCGACGCCACAGGATCTGGTCGACACCTACATCAACGGTCTGTTCGTGCTGCACAAAGACTCCAGCTCCGACTACCTGACCGATCTGCAGCCGGTGTTCCCCTTCAACTTCAACAGCCCTGCCGCGTTTGTTTTTCCCCACGGCGTGGAATGGCAGTCGGTAACCCTGAGCAACAAGCGCGTCATCCCGTTCCAGCCGGAATGGTCGGAAACCGATCCTGGCATTCAGCTCAGTCCCTCCAGCTCCAACCTGACCAACCCCGATGACCTGACGGTCACTTACCCTTTCATCGATGGCCTGGACGTCGAAAACAAGAACCAGCCACAACCGGTGACTCTGCACGGCAAAGTGGAAGTCATTGCGCCGCGCCGGCTCTACAGCTTCGACCTGACGCAAAAGGACGTGGGTCAGACCCGTACCATCGACAACCTCAGCGTCACCCTGCTGAAACTGGACAACAACTACGCCGAAATCGAATTCAGCAACAGCGCGCCCCTGGCCGCCGAGCTCAGCGACACCGCGTTGAACCCGCTGATCGTCCAGGCCAAAGACAGCACCGGGCAATTTCTCGCGCGCTCGGGCTCGATCAATGAAACCGCTGCGCAAATAGCCTTCTATCAAAAGCAATTGGCGAATATGCAACAGCAGAAGGCTTGGAGCGAGGCATTCGAAAAACAGCTCGATGACGAGCAACGCGCCTTTGAGCAGCAACAGAAACAGCATTACTCCAAGGTGTACTTCAACGGGCCGATCGAGACGCTGGAAGTCAGCGTGCTGGATTTTTCGGCTGCCACGGTGACCCGCAAGAACCTGAACTTGCCGGTACGCCGCTTCGACCGGCACACCACGGCTAAATCCATCCAGCCGCTGACGTTACCGGTGGTGGTGTACGACGACCAGGCCCCGACCTGGCTCCAGGGAGCCACGCTGGGCGAGGAACAACTGAAAAAGAGTGTCAGCATCAGTCAATCCGTCGATGACCCGAGTGCCGCGCGCATTGAGTTCGATCATCCCAGAAGCTTCAATGATGAACTGCTCGGCACCGCCTTGAACGCCAGGAATAGCCCGGTCACGTTCTTTACCGAAGACGCCAGCGGCAAACGCGATGGACCGATCGAATTGCCGCCGCAGGCCTATCAGGTCGACCCCCCGCGCGGCACGATCACCTATGACCTGAACCTGTTTCCGGAAACACCGGCCTACGCGGTCGGCTCCTTTCCCCTGTTCATGGCCACCGTCGACAAGAAAACCATCGACGCCCAGCAACTGCCCAAAGGACTGAAGCTCAAAGGCAACACACTGGTGGTCGACTCGAAATCGTTCCCCGCCCAGGACTGGCGTTTTTTCGCCAGGGACGCCAGCGGCCATTATCTGCAGGAGATCCTGTCGGTCAGTCACGACGCGAGCGCAGAAGGCCCGGCAATATTCGAGGTGCATTACTTCTACGGCCAGCCCACCCAACTGGAAACCTACCAGCGCACTGACCTCGTCACCGTGCAATACGGTTTCGAGGTCAAACTGGACAAGGCTGACCTTGCCCAATAGTCCTCTCAGCGGTCGGGCCGGAACTCGAAGCCGAGATTGCGCGAACGGCCACCATTGATTTCCCGCAGCTGGGCTTGCAGGTGCAGGCACCAGATTTGCGGGTCATCAGCCAGCTCGTAACCATGCAGGGTCAGGCTTTCAACAATGGTGTCGAGGATTGATTCAGCCACGAAGGGGCCATGAAACGGGCCCTGGGCTTTGATGGCTGAAGGTTGTTCGCCGGCCATTCCGGCGGCGAAAAGCAAGGTCCACATGCCCGTATCCCCCGCCAATGGGCGGATGGCGCATTCGATACGGGTCACAAGACCCAGGCATTGACGGGTGAGGCAGAGGTTGCGCGACATGGCGGCGACCCTCGGTAGATCCGGTATTCAGCCCCCACGGGAAGGCTGTCTCGATCCAGTGATTACTGTCGATATCCTTGAGCTGATCATAGAAGAAAAGTCTGACTAACACGTCAAGTAAGACCAAAAGGCGCCGAATGGTCATTGTGTGAATATTGACGTCAGAGTGATGGCACCCGTAGGAGCGAGGCTTGCCCGCGAAGGCCGCGACGAGGTTTGCCTGTTTAACCGCGCTATGGTTCTTCGCGGGCAAGCCTCGCTCCTACAGGGGCCCTATGTCAGGCCGGTTTGGCCTCGACCAGTGCTTCCTGCGCCGCTTCTTTCTCGGCCTCCTTGAGATCTTCCTCGCTGATCATTTCCGCGATCACGCGCAAACGCTCCACCACCCGCGCGTTAACGCTGCCTTCAGGGAATTCGCCATGCTCATCCGGTGCACCCGCCGGCTCACCGACCAACAGGCTCAGCGCCTCGTCGGCCTGGCGTACCGCATAGACATGGAACTGCCCCGAGCGCACCGCGGCCAGCACCTTCTCGTCGAGCATCAGCGTGGCAACGTTGGCCTGCGGAATGATCGCGCCCTGCTCACCGGTCAACCCGCGGGCTTCGCAGAGCCGGAAGAAGCCTTCGATTTTCTCGTTGACCCCGCCCACCGCCTGCACCTCACCGAACTGGTTGATCGAGCCGGTGATTGCAAAGCACTGCTTGAGCGGGGTTTTCGACAGGGCCGAGATCAGGGTGCAAGCCTCGCCCAGCGATGCACTGTCGCCATCGACGTAACCGTAGGATTGCTCCAGGGCGATACTGGCGGAAATCGCCAGGGGGAATTCCTGGGCATAACGGCTGCCCAGATACCCGGTGAGGATCATCACGCCTTTGGAGTGAATCGGCTGGCCGAGGTTGACCTCGCGCTCGATGTCGACGATGCCGCTGCCACCCGGATACACCGTGGCGGAAATCCGCGCCGGCACCCCGAAGGCCGAGTCACCCACCTCCAATACCGTCAGCCCGTTGCATTTGCCAACGGCGGCACCGTCCGTGTCGATGAGGATGATGCCGGCCAGCATGTCATCGAGAATCCGCGCCGAAACGCGCCCGGTGCGGGTGGCCTTGGCTTTGAGAGCACGCTCGATGTGCCCGGCGTCGGTCATCTCGTCAGCCGCCAGTTGGCGAATGAAATCCGCCTCGCTGACCAGTTGGAACAGATCACCGATCCGTGCCGACAAACGCCCCTGGTGTTCGGCCAGGCGCGCGCTGTAAGTCGCCAGGCGCGCCACCGCATCGGCGGTCAGCGGCGCCATGCCCTCTTCGGAGGTGCGGGTCTTCAGCAACTGGGCGAACTGCTCCAGGCTTTCGTCGACCATCGGAATGTCTTCGTCGAAATCCACCAGGACGCGGAACATCTCCTGGAAGTCCGGATCGAGGTCTTGCAGCGTGTAGTACAGCTGCCGGGCGCCGATGATGACCACTTTGACCTGCAACGGAATGTGTTGCGGCGTCAGGGTTACGGTGGCGAAACGGCCCATCTCGCCCAGCGGCGATTCCATTTTCAGTTTGCGCGATTGCAGGGCGCGTTTGAGCGCATCCCACACGAACGGCTCGCTGAGCATTTTTTCCGCTTCGAGAATCAGGAAGCCACCGTTGGCGCGGTGCAGCGCACCCGGACGCAACTGGCGATACGTGGTGTAAAGCGCGCCCTGATCGGTGGTGTACTCAATGCGGCCGAACAGGTTTTCGTAAGTCGGGTGCGGCTCAAAGACCACTGGCGCACCGCCGCTGAACGGATGACCGACCACCAGGCTCGGGGCGTATTGCTCTTCCAGCAGTTTGCGCGCGACCGCATCTGGCTTGCTGTCATCCACCAGTTGCTCGACCACGGTTTTGAGCAGGTACACCTGCATCGCTTGCAGGTAGCCGCAAACACCGGCGTTTTCCGCGTACTTTTCCGACAGCGGCGCGAGCAGTGGCTGCAAGGCCAGGGTGATGGTTTCTTCGTTGAGCTGACGCAGTTGATTGCTCGACTCGCGTTTCCACTGCGCCAGGCTGGCGAGTTCTTCGTTCAGCCGCTCTTCGAGCCACGCAATGTCGTCGTGGAAGCGCTCGCGATCGGCTTCCGGCAACTGGGCGAATTCCGCTTCGTCCACGGCCTTGCCTTCAAACATCGGGGTGAACGCGATGTTGCTGCTGTCGCGATACAGTGCGACGTCTTTCTCGAGCGCCAGGCGCTCGATCACATCCAGCGCGCGGTCATAACGTTGATTGAAGGCGCGATCGATGGCGCTTTTCTTCTGCTGGTACGACGGGTGTTCGAACACGGCCGGGAACGTCGCCAACAGGTTATCGATCAGACCGTTGATGTCATCGATGAAGGCACCGGCAGTGCCTGCGGGCAACTCCAGGGTGCGAGGCTCGCGAGGATCCTCGAAATTGTTGACGTAGACCCAGTCCGCCGGGGTCTGCAGGCGTTTGCCTTCGGCCTTCAGGTAGCGTTTGACGAACGAAAACCGGCCAGTGCCGGGCTCGCCCATGACGAATACGTTGTAACCGGGGCGTGGCATGGCCACACCGAACTGCAAGGCTTCGACCGCACGTTCCTGGCCAAGCACACCGCGGAAGGGCTCCAGATCATTGGTGGTAGAGAAGCTGAACTGTTCAGCGGAAAACGGACGGGTCAGCGCTTCGGGCGCTAGACGCAAGCTGGCAGCAACAGGATCAGGCATCGGGCTTCCTTACATCAGGCGGGGCAGATAGCGGCATTCTGGCGCTGCCCATGCATCACTTGCAAGGCGCGCCTCAAGCCAAAGCATAGTCAAAGCGACATCTCCCGGCGGGTCGGGTCTAAATCAATGTTTTCAACGAATGTATTGCAAAAAATCACGGAACCCTTGGATCGTGCCTAAACTCCAAACTGCGCGGCTGGAACAATAACCGGCCCACTGGCGCCAGATCGGGCCAGACCCTGTCCATTGGTATGCACACAAAGAGAACACAGCTATGAAACGGATTCTTCTCGGTACTCTCTTCACCGTTGTATCCATCAACGCCATGGCTCAGGCGCCAGGCGGTCCGGATTGCGGTTGGGGCAACATGCTGTTCGAAGGTCAGCGTGGCACCCCGGCGCACTTCCTGGCATCCACCACCAACGGCACTTCCGGCAACGCAACTTTCGGTATGACCTCCGGTACCAACGGTTGCTCGACTAATGCGTCGCTGACCTATGGCGGCAAATCCTGGTTGGCCATGAATGGCATGATGAACGAGCTGTCCGAAGACATGGCTAAAGGTCAGGGCGAAGCGCTGACGACTTATGCCGTGGTACTGGGCGTGGCGCCGGCAGACCGTGCGCACTTCGCCGCCGTGACTCACGAGCACTTCCAGCAGATCTTCAGCAAGGCTGACGTGACCGCTGAAGACGTGCATACCAACACCCTGGCCGTGCTGAAAAACGATCCTCGTCTGGTCAAGTACGCCACTCAAGCTTAAGCTCCACCCGCCCGCACCTTTTGGGGAGCGGGCTTTATTTTTTTGGACCTGGCCCTCGTTGGGATGCCAATCAACTGTAGGCGCTGGCTTGCCAGCGATGGTCGTTAACGATGACGCTTGTTTCCTGACTAACCACGGCGCCCTTCAGACCATCGCTGGCAAGCCAGCGCCTACAGTGGAACGGTCAACCGCGTCGGGTCTTTGTATTTTTTCGACTTAAGTTGCCATATATGCTCAAACGCCTTGCCTGGCTGGCGCTCTGTGTCTGTGCCCCGCTGTCCGCCGCGCCACACATCGACAATCAACGTTTGCAGCAACTGGCCAACGACCCTTTCTGGATATCCCTGGGCCATTACGAAACCGCCAAGCTCGGTGGCTGGCGCAGCTATGTCAGTGATAAAAAGTTCTTTCTCGCGCCCGACGGCAACGAACACCCCGACCGTGAACTGGCAGCGACGGTCCAGGCGCTGTACGCCCCCGCCAGTGCCGGCGAACAGCATGCACAGTGCGTCTATCCCGCCCGCACCCGCTGGCTGAAGGCGCAGCTCGAGCTGAATGATCTGCCGGCGCTGGACTGCAGCGAATTCAAGCAATGGTTCAAGGATGTCTCGCCCCACAGCGCGGTGATGATTTTTCCGGCGGCCTATCTGAACAGTCCCTCATCGATGTTCGGCCATACCCTGCTGCGCATCGATCAGGCTGACGTGCAGCGCGATCAAACCGCCCTGCTCAGTTACGCGATCAACTTCGGTGCCTACATCGAAGGCTCGGACAACAGCATCCTGTATGCCTGGAAGGGTTTGATGGGCGGTTATCCGGGCCTGTTTGCGCTGGTGCCTTACCAGGAAAAACTCTCGGAATACCGCAGTCTCGAAAATCGTGACCTGTGGGAATATCGGTTGAATCTGACTCAACAAGAAACCGAACGCATGGTCGAGCATGTCTGGGAACTGAAACAGATCCAGTTCGACTATTTCTTCTTCGACGAAAACTGCTCCTATCGCCTGCTGGAACTGCTGCAGGTGGCCCGCCCGAGCCTGCGACTGACCGAACAATTCCCGTTGACTGCGATTCCCACCGACACCGTCAAAGCCGTGAAAGAGGCCGGGCTGGTCGAATCCATAGAGTATCGTCCGTCGCGCGAACGTGAATTGCTCAGCCGCGCCGAACCCTTGACCGATGAAGAGCAGCAGTGGGTGTTGAAGGTCAGCGCCGACCAGCAGCAATTGCAAACCCCGGCGTTCAAGGCTCAAGCCCGCGACCGCCAGGCGCTGATCATCGATGCCGCGTACCGACTGGAGCGCTACCGCGCCAATGGCCAGGAACGCGACCCGCAACGGGCACAGCGCAGTTTCGAACTGCTGCGGGCGATCAACCGGAATCCGGCACCGGAGCTGGACATCCCGCAACCCGGCCTGCCCGAGGACGGCCATGAATCCCGCACCTGGCAGGCGGGTATCGGCACTCGGGGCGACAAGGCGTTCGGCGAATACGGCCTGCGCATGGCCTATCACGACCTCAACGACAACGCCGAGAGTTTCCCGCTCGGTGCGCAGATTGAAATCCTGCAGATGAAACTGCGCCAGTACGAAGGCAATCAGTGGCAGTTGCAGCAACTGGACCTGGCGACCATCCGCTCCCTGACCCCGCGCAACGAGCTGTTGCAACCGCTCTCGTGGCAAGTCACCGGCGGCCTGGAGCGCGTGCCGGGCAAACACGACGACGAAACCCTGGTCAGCCACGTCAACGGCGGTGGCGGTGGAACCTGGCAACTGGGCGACGACATGCTCGGTTTCGCCTTGGGCACCGTGCGCGTGGAGCACAACAATGACTTTGCAGGCTTCATCGCTCCGGCGGCCGGTTTCAACAGCGGTTTGCTGTGGAAAAACCCGCTGGGCAACTTCAGCCTGGAGGCCAAGGGCGACTTCTTCACCAATGGTGAAGTGCGTCGCAGCGTCAGTCTGAATCAACAATGGGCGTTGTCGCGCAACCTGGGGCTTCGTCTGAGCGCACAGCGCGAATTCAGCCACCTGGCCTCACCCGAGAACGAAGTGATGCTTGAGCTGAAGTGGTATCACTACTGACCTGACACCTCTCCTGTAGGAGCTTTTGATCTTTCTTTCACACCCTGCTCACGAATCCCCTCCTAGACTTTGCTCATAGGCCGTTGATCGGCCCGGGAGTACGAGATGTGGCGTTGCGTGGGTGTGGCGGGTTTGTTGCTGTTGATCGCAGGTTGCCAGACGACCCATGAAGATCTGATCGCCAAAGGTTACCCGCCGGCATTCGCCGATGGCTTCGATGACGGTTGCAGCAGTGGGCGGCAAGCCGCCGGGGCCATCACCGGCGAGTTCCGCAAGAACGTCCCGCGCTACCTCAAGGACAAGCCCTACGCCGAAGGCTGGAGCGACGGCTTTCGCCAGTGCCAGGCCATGCGCGAAAGCGAGGACCGCGAGGACTATCGCAGCCATCATTGGGATGAGCGGGAAAAAGCCTGGCAGCAGCAAAAAGATCAGGACGCCGCCCGTGCCTATCGCTCGCAATGAGTCGCTGACAGGCATCCGTCGAAACTAAAAGCCTGCGACCATGGCCCAAACCCTATAACGGGAGAAAACCATGAGTCGTGCCTTCGTCAATGAAGATAACGCCGCCGCGCAAGCCGACCAGCCGGTCGAACGGCAGGTCAGTGATCAGCCCAATTACGTCACACCCGCGGGCCTGGCCCAGTTGCAGGCGAAAGTCGCTGAACTGCAACAGCTGCACAATGAGCAAACGGACAATGGTGAGCAGGCAGACAAACAGCGCCTGGCCGACCTTGAGCGGGATTTGCGGTATTTCAACCAGCGGTTGCAAAGCGCTCAGGTGGTGACCGCCGCCCGCTCGACCGAAAAAGTGCAGATCGGCAGCCGAGTGACGTTCGCCAATGAACACGATAGCGAGGAAACGGTACAACTGGTCGGTGAGGATCAGGCCGACGCCGCGGCAGGCCTGATCAACTGGGGCTCGCCGCTGGGCCGGGCGTTGCTCGGGGCGCAACTCGGTGACGAGGTGCTGTGGCAACGCCCGGCCGGCGATCAGCTGATCGAGATCATCCGCATCGAACCGGCTTAGACCACGCCTTGGGCGAGCATGGCGTCGGCGACTTTGACGAAGCCGGCGATATTCGCGCCCTTGACGTAGTTGATCCGGCCGTTTTCTTCGCCGTAATGCACGCAAGCGTGGTGGATCGATTGCATGATGGCGTGGAGCTTGCTGTCCACTTCACCACCGGTCCACAGCAGGCGCATGGCGTTTTGTGACATCTCCAGTCCGCTCACCGCAACCCCACCGGCGTTGGAGGCCTTGCCCGGCGCGAACAGAATACCCGCCTCGATAAACAGATCCACCGCTTCCAGGGTGGTCGGCATGTTCGCGCCTTCCGCCACACAGACACAACCGTTGCGCAACAGCGCACGGGCGGCCTCGAGGTCGAGCTCGTTCTGGGTGGCGCACGGCAGCGCGATATCGCAGGGCAACTCCCACGGGCACTGGCCGGCACGGAACTCCAGGTCAAAACCGCTGGCCAGCTCGCTGAGCCGTCCACGCTTGACGTTCTTCAACTCCAGCAACGCCAGCCATTGCTCTTCGGTCAAACCCGCCTCGCAATACAAGGTGCCTTCGGAGTCCGACAGGGAGATCACTTTGCCGCCCAGGTCCATGACCTTGCGTGCGGCGTATTGGGCAACGTTGCCGGAACCGGAGATGGCGACACGCTTGCCTTCCACGGTTTCGCCGCTGCGCTTGAGCATTTCTTCAGCGAAGTACACACAGCCAAAACCCGTGGCTTCCGGGCGAACCAGGCTGCCACCGTAGCTCGGGCCCTTGCCGGTCAGCACGCTGGTGAACTGGTTGCTCAGGCGCTTGTACTGGCCGAACAGGAAACCGATCTCCCGGGCACCGACGCCGATATCACCGGCGGGAACGTCAACGTCCGCGCCGATGTGACGATACAACTCGTTCATGAAGGCCTGGCAGAAACGCATGACTTCGCCGTCGCTTTTGCCTTTCGGGTCGAAGTCCGAACCGCCCTTGCCGCCACCCATGGGCAACGAGGTCAGCGAGTTTTTGAAGGTCTGTTCGAATGCGAGGAACTTCAAGACGCCCAGGTTCACTGAAGGATGGAAGCGCAAACCGCCCTTGTAAGGGCCGATGGCGCTGTTCATCTGGATACGGAAACCGCGATTGACCCGGACTTTGCCCTGATCATCGACCCAGGACACCCGGAACACAATCGCCCGCTCCGGCTCGCACATGCGCTCCAGGATTCCGGAAGTCAGATAGTGCGGATGGGCTTCAAGAAACGGCCAGAGGCTGCGCAGGACTTCTTCCACGGCCTGATGGAATTCAGGTTGGTCAGGATCGCGCTTTTTCAGGCGGGCAAGGAAGGATTCGACAGATTCGATCATGGAAAAGTCTCGGCAAATTTGTTGTCGTTGGAAGAGATTGGGCCGGACTTTAACAAACTGATTGCGCACCATGACAGCGCCAAATGTCGCTAATGTGAAATTAAATGGTGCACAGGATATAAATTATTGGTGATTTAGCACTTTATCCGCACCCAAACAGGGACGTATGGATTGAGACTCGCACTGTCATGGAGATAGCTTTCGCGGGCTTGCCTGCGATGAATTCACCTCGGTTCGCCTGAAAAAATGCGAAAAAAAAACGGAGCCCGAAGGCTCCGCTTTTCATGCAACCGACCCCAATCAGGCCAGTTTCTTGTGCCGTACACGATGTGGCTGGGCAGCCGCTTCGCCAAGGCGCTTGCGACGATCGGCTTCGTACTCGGTGTAGTTGCCTTCGAAGAACACGGCTTGCGAGTCGTCTTCGTACGCCAGGATGTGCGTCGCGACGCGGTCAAGGAACCACCGATCGTGAGAGATCACAATGGCGGCGCCCGGGAAGTCCAGCAAGGCTTCTTCCAGGGAACGCAGGGTTTCAACGTCTAGGTCGTTGGACGGTTCGTCGAGCAGCAGGACGTTACCGCCCTCCTTCAGGGTCAGGGCCAGGTGCAAGCGACCGCGCTCACCACCGGACAGGTCCTTGACGAACTTCTGCTGATCGCCGCCCTTGAAGTTGAAGCGCCCGACGTAGGTACGCGACGGGATCTCGTAGTTGCCGATGCGGATCTGATCCGAACCGTCGGAGATTTGCTGGAACACCGTCTTGCTGCCGTCCAGGTCCTCGCGGCTCTGATCCACGCAAGCAAGCTGCACGGTGTCGCCGACTTCGATGCTGCCCGAATCCGGTTGTTCCTTGCCCATCAGCATGCGGAACAGGGTCGATTTACCCGCACCGTTACCGCCGATCACGCCAACGATGGCGCCTTTAGGCATGGAGAACGACAGGTTGTCGATCAACACGCGATCGCCGTAACCCTTGGAAACGTTCTTGAACTCGATGACCTTGTCGCCCAGGCGTGGACCGGCCGGGATGTAGATCTCGTTGGTTTCGCTGCGCTTCTGGAATTCCTGCGATTGCATTTCTTCGAAGCGTTGCAGACGAGCCTTGGATTTGGACTGGCGGGCCTTGGCGCCTTTGCGCACCCACTCCAGTTCTTCCTTCATGGCTTTTTCGTGGGCCGACTGCTGCTTGGACTCGGCAGCCAGGCGATTGGACTTGGCTTCGAGCCAACCCGAATAGTTGCCCTCGTACGGGATACCGGCGCCGCGGTCGAGCTCGAGGATCCAGCCGGCGACGTTGTCCAGGAAGTAACGGTCGTGCGTGATCGCGACCACGGTACCCGGGAAGTCGTGCAGGAAGTGCTCCAGCCAGGCGACGGAATCGGCGTCCAGGTGGTTGGTCGGTTCGTCGAGCAGCAGCATGTCGGGTGCGGACAGCAGCAGACGGCACAGGGCCACGCGACGCTTCTCGCCACCGGACAGGAACTCGACCTTGGCATCCCACGCCGGCAGGCGCAGCGCATCGGCGGCGACTTCCAGTTGGCGATCCAGGTTGTGGCCGTCGCTGGCTTGCAGGATGGCTTCGAGCTTGGCTTGCTCTGCCGCAAGCTTGTCGAAGTCCGCATCTTCATCCGCGTAAGCCGCGTAGACCTCGTCCAGGCGCGCCTGGGCGTTCTTGATCACGCTGACCGCTTCCTCGACCACTTCACGCACGGTCTTGGTCGGGTCCAGGATCGGTTCCTGTGGCAGGTAGCCGATGTTCAGCTCCGGCATTGGGCGGGCTTCGCCCTCGAACTCGGTATCGACGCCCGCCATGATTTTCAACAGCGTGGATTTACCCGAGCCGTTAAGGCCGAGTACGCCAATCTTGGCGCCCGGGAAGAACGACAGCGAAATGTTTTTCAGGATTTCCCGCTTCGGCGGAACAACTTTACCCAGCCGATGCATGGTGAAGACGTATTGAGCCATGGAGAACCTTGGGTCAGTGACTGATGAATGATTGGAGCGCAGGCGATGCCCGGCCAGACTGTGCGCGTTGTCCGATTGATAGCGACCAACCGGTGCGCGCTGAAAAAGTCTGATTCTAGGAGCTGGAACGCTCCCGCGTAACCGGCAAAGCTACCTGAATGACGAAGGGCAGTCCAGCCGGGCGGGGCTGGCACTTTGCCACAACCCAAGGCATGCTAGCCGCCCTTCGGGCGTCCGGCTTATAGTGCGCGTCGCGTCAGTCCAGCCCAACCGCAGGATTACAGTTTGCCTAATGCCACCCCGCCAGCGTCCGTTAGCACCCTCGATCCTGCGACCGGATCGCCCCTGCGCGGAACCCTGAAGGGTGCACTGGCGACCCTGGTTCTATTGCTGCTCGCACTGCTGTTCTGGCAATTGCTGGATCAGCTTCGCGAATCCCGGGAAAACCAGCGTCAATACACCATCGACTACACCGCTGACCTGGCTTCGCAAGTCAGCCTGAACATGGCGCTGAACGCGCGGATGGCCCTCAACCTGCTACCGATCGTCGAACAACCGCAAAGCGCCGACGAACAGCAGGCCTTGCTGCGCAAACTGCAACAGTCCCTACCCGACCTGCGCAGCGTGGCATTGCTCAGCCCGTCCGGGAAAATCCTCAGCGACAGTGCCGCCGACAGTCGGGACGCCGACTACCTGAGCGAGCTGGTCCGGCGCAGCCGCGCCCAGGCGCACTACTTCAGCAATACCGATGATGGCTCAGTGGTGCATCTGCTGTTGCATCAAGCCAGCGGCAGCTCCCGTGGCTACTGGGTCCTGCGCCTGGCGCCGAGGTTTTTCGCGGCACTGACCAAACCGAACGAAGCCGGCATCCGCCCTCTCTGGCTGGTGGAAAACCGCGTCAATCACCAGGTCATCAGCCGCGATCAGACGCTGCCCATGACCAAGCCAGGCGCGTTGACCCAGGACGAACTGGCCAACAGCGTGTTGACGGTGCCCCTGAGCAGCAGCGATTGGCAACTGCGTGGGCTGTTCGACCGGCAACGCGTGCTTGAACAACTGCTGCCGGCGTTCATCGGCAAATGCCTGCTGGGCCTGGCCCTCTCTCTACTGCCATTGATCGCGCTGCTGAACATGCGCCGCCGCCAGCGCCAGCTGCATGAAGGCCGCCGACGCTATCAGAATATCTTCGAAGGCACCGGGGTCGCCCTGTGCGTACTGGATGTGTCCGGACTCAAGCGCTGCTTCGACAAGGCCCGGCTGCACAGCACCGAACACTTGCGGGCCTGGCTGGAGATTCCGCAGCAACGTCAGCAACTGCTGCGGGAACTGCGTATCACCGAGGTCAATCAGGTTGCCCTGCAACTGCTCGACGTAAACTCCACCGAACACGCCTGGAAACTGCTGATCGACGGCCATCCGCAGGACGGTAATGCCGTGGGCAATCAAGTGCTCGAAGCCGTGCTCAATCAGCACAAGCAGCTTGAACTGGAAATCAAGCTCCAGGACGCCAAGGGTCGCGACCAACACCTGTGGCTGGTGCTGTGCCTGCCGGAAGACCAGGACGATTGCAACGCGGTGATCCTGAGCATCACCGACATCACCCGCCGCAAGCTCGTTGAACTGTCGCTGCTGGAGCGCGAAAGTTTCTGGTCCGACGTGGTGCGCACCGTGCCGGACCACCTGTACGTCCAGGACGTGATCAGCCAGCGCATGATCTTCAGCAACCACCACCTGGGGCAGACACTCGGTTACAACCGTACCGAATTGCAGCAGATGGGCGAATACTTCTGGGAGATCCTGCTGCACGCCGAAGATGCCGACGTCTATCACCGCTCGCGTCAAACCCAGCGTCAGGAAGGTTACAGACAATTGCTGCAGTGCCAACTGCGCTTCCGCCACAGGGACGGCAAATGGCGACGGTTCGAGATTCGCGAGCAGGCCCTGGCGCGGGATACGCAGGGGCAGGTCAGCCGAATCATCGGCGTCGCCAAGGATATCACCGAGCAGATCGAAGCCAGCGAATCGCTGCACGACAGCGAGCAACGCTACCGGATGCTCGCTGAAAGCATCAGCGACGTGATTCTCTCCACCGACAGCAAGCTGGCCCTCAATTACGTCAGCCCGTCGGTACAGGTCGTGCTGGGTTACGACGTCGACTGGATTCTCCAGCACGGCTGGCAATCGACCCTGGCCAACCCGCAACAGCTGAGCGGCATTTACGGCCTGATGGACCGGATCGGCAAGGCGCTGGACAGCCCCGAGCAACTGACCTTGTTGCGCAACCAGGTGCAGAACCAATTGTTCCTGTTCGATTGCCTGCGGGCCGACGGGCGCAAGATTCCGATCGAACTGCGGCTGGTGCTGGTCTGGGATGAACTCGGTGGGTTCGAAGGCGTGCTGGGCGTCGGGCGCGACATCAGCCAGCAACGCCGGGCCGAGAAAGACCTGCGCATGGCCGCGACGGTATTCGAGCACTCGACTTCGGCGATCCTGATTACCGATCCGGCCGGCTATATCGTCCAGGCCAATGAAGCGTTCACTCGCGTCAGCGGGTATGCCGTGGAGCAGGTGCTCGATCAGCTGCCGAACATGCTGACCGTCGACGAGCAGCAGGAAGCCCATCTGCGCTATGTGCTCAAGCAATTGCACCAGCACAGCACCTGGGAAGGTGAAGTCTGGCTCAAACGACGCAATGGCGAACACTACCCCGCCTGGGTCGGGATTACCGCGGTGCTGGACGACGAAGGCGATCTGGCCAGCTATGTGTGCTTCTTCAGCGACATCAGCGAGCGCAAGGCCAGTGAACAGCGGATTCACCGCCTCGCCTATTACGACGCGCTCACCCACCTGCCCAACCGCACGCTGTTCCAGGATCGCCTGCACACGGCCCTGCAATCGGCCGAGCGACAGAAGTCCTGGGTGGTGTTGATGTTCCTCGACCTGGACCGCTTCAAGCCGATCAACGACTCCCTGGGCCACGCCGCTGGCGATCGCATGCTCAAGGACATGGCCACGCGTTTGCTCGATTGCGTCGACGATGACGACACCGTGGCGCGCATGGGTGGCGATGAATTCACCTTGCTGCTGCAGCCGCGGGTCAATCGCGAAACCGCGCTGAACCGGGCGATTCATGTGGCGGAACAGATTCTTGCCAGCCTGGTGAAACCCTTCGTCCTCGAAGGCCGCGAGTTCTTCGTCACGGCCAGTATCGGCATCGCCTTGAGCCCGCAGGATGGCAACGAGCTCAGTCAGCTGATGAAAAACGCCGACACCGCGATGTACCACGCCAAGGAACGCGGCAAGAACAACTTCCAGTTTTATCAGGCGCAGATGAACGCCAGCGCCCTGGAGCGCCTGGAACTGGAAAGTGACTTGCGCCACGCCCTGGAGCAAAACGAATTCGTTTTGTATTACCAACCGCAGTTCAGCGGCGACGGCAAGCGCCTGACCGGCGCCGAAGCACTGCTGCGCTGGCGTCACCCGCGTCGCGGCCTGGTACCGCCAGGGGACTTCATTCCAGTGCTCGAAGAGCTGGGGCTGGTGGTGGATGTCGGCGACTGGGTGATCGGCGAGGCCTGCCGCCAGCTCAAGGGCTGGCATCAGGCCAGGGTTCGGGTGCCCAAGGTCTCGGTGAACATTTCCGCCCGGCAGTTCTCCGATGGCCAGCTCGGCACGCGCATTGCCGCCATCCTCGAGGAAACCGGCCTGCCACCGGCGTGCCTGGAGCTGGAACTGACCGAAAGTATCCTGATGCGCGAAGTCAGCGAAGCGATGCAGATTCTCGCCGGGCTGAAAAACCTGGGCCTGAGCATCGCGGTCGACGATTTCGGCACCGGTTACTCATCGCTCAACTACCTCAAGCAATTCCCGATCGACGTGCTCAAGATCGACCGCACCTTCGTCGACGGCCTGCCGTCGGGCGAGCAGGATGCGCAGATCGCCCGGGCGATCATCGCCATGGCCCACAGCCTGAATCTGGCGGTGATCGCCGAAGGCGTGGAAACCCATGAACAGCTCGAGTTCCTGCGTGAGCATGGGTGTGATGAGGTTCAGGGGTACCTGTTCGGGCGGCCGATGCCGGCCGGGCAGTTCGAGGCGCAGCTCAGTCACGATGCGCTGATCATGTTCGATTGAAATCTTGCAGTGGGGCTATGGCCTCACCGCTGATCCCGTCATGAAGCCCACTTGTCTGCGACATGATGTCCTTTCATATGCCATCTAAAACCCATTAGGTTAGAATGCCCCCCTTTTCTGCCCCCGATCCTTGAGGACCGCCATGTTCAGCCGTGATTTGACTATTGCCAAGTACGACGCCGATCTCTTTGCCGCCATGGAGCAAGAAGCTCAGCGCCAGGAAGAGCACATTGAGCTGATCGCTTCGGAAAACTACACCAGCCCTGCGGTGATGGAAGCTCAAGGCTCGGTACTGACCAACAAGTACGCCGAAGGCTACCCGGGCAAGCGCTACTACGGTGGTTGCGAGTTCGTCGACGTGGTCGAGCAGCTCGCGATCGACCGCGCCAAGGAACTGTTCGGCGCCGATTACGCCAACGTTCAGCCGCACGCCGGCTCCCAAGCCAACAGCGCCGTGTACCTGGCCCTGCTGCAAGCGGGCGACACCATCCTGGGCATGAGCCTGGCCCACGGCGGTCACCTGACCCACGGTGCCAGCGTTTCGTCTTCCGGCAAGCTGTACAACGCCGTGCAGTACGGGATCGATGCCAACGGCCTGATCGACTACGACGAAGTCGAGCGCCTGGCGGTCGAGCACAAGCCGAAAATGATCGTGGCCGGTTTCTCTGCCTACTCGCAGATCCTCGACTTCCCGCGCTTCCGCGAAATCGCCGACAAGGTTGGCGCCTACCTGTTCGTCGACATGGCTCACGTGGCCGGTCTGGTTGCCGCGGGCGTCTACCCGAACCCGGTGCCTTTCGCTGACGTCGTGACCACCACCACCCACAAGACCCTGCGCGGTCCACGTGGTGGCCTGATCCTGGCTCGTGCCAACGCCGACATCGAGAAGAAGCTGAACTCCGCAGTGTTCCCGGGCGCCCAGGGCGGCCCGCTGGAGCACGTGATCGCCGCTAAGGCGATCTGCTTCAAGGAAGCGCTGCAGCCTGAGTTCAAGACCTACCAGCAACAAGTCGTGAAGAACGCCAAGGCCATGGCCGGCGTGTTCATCGAGCGCGGTTTCGACGTGGTCTCCGGCGGTACTGAAAACCACCTGTTCCTGCTGTCGCTGATCAAGCAGGAAATCTCCGGCAAGGACGCTGACGCCGCGCTGGGCAAAGCGTTCATCACCGTGAACAAAAACTCCGTGCCAAACGATCCACGCTCGCCGTTCGTCACCTCCGGCCTGCGCTTCGGTACTCCAGCCGTGACCACTCGTGGCTTCAAGGAAGCAGAGTGCAAGGAACTGGCTGGCTGGATCTGCGACATCCTGGCGGACCTGAACAACGAAGCGGTGATCGACGCCGTTCGCGAGAAGGTCAAGGCCATCTGCAAGAAGCTGCCGGTGTACGGCGCTTAATCAGCCCGCCAGACCGCAGCAATGAAAAAACCGGCCAGTGAATGGCCGGTTTTTTTTCGTCTGCGATTTATCGCGTTTCCCTGTCGGCACAACCGGTCAGACCGGTCATGCCAATTTTTTGTATCTACTCTTGTAATCCTGGAAAAACCCAGCGTAGACTGAGCCTGCACTGGACATACCGGTAAGACCACAATAATTAAGTCCTGAATCTGATGCGCTCAAGCGTCGGCAGCCAGGACACCGACCAGGATTCCTCCCATGCTCAGATGGTGCTCGCGTTCAATCTTCCTCCAAGTAGTTCTCGGACTGGTGCTCGGCATCGTCTGCGGACTGACCCTTCCTGAATACTCCGCCCAGCTCAAACCGCTCGGCGATGGCTTCATCAAACTGATCAAGATGCTCATCGGTCTGATCGTGTTTTGCGTGGTGGTCAGCGGCATCAGCGGTGCCGGCGACCTGAAGAAGGTCGGACGCATCGGCCTCAAATCAGTGATCTACTTTGAAGTCCTGACCACCATCGCCCTGGTGATCGGCCTGGTCTTCGCCTTCAGTACCGGCATTGGCAGCGGCGCGAACATCCATCTGGATCAGCTCTCCGCCGCCGATATGGGCGATATCGCCCAGCGCGGTCAGCACATGCACACCACCACGCAGTTCCTGATGGACCTGATCCCGACCTCGGTGATCGGCGCCTTTGCCGACAACAACATTTTGCAGGTCCTGCTGTTTTCCGTATTGTTCGGCAGCGCGCTGAACCTGGTGGGTGAAGCGGCTTCCGGCATTTCACGGCTGATCAATGAGCTGAGCCACGTCATCTTCCGCATCATGGGCATGATCGTACGCCTGGCGCCGATCGGCGTGTTCGGTGCGATCGCCTTTACTACCAGCAAATATGGCCTGGACTCGCTGCAGCATCTGGGCAGCCTGGTCGGCCTGTTTTACCTGACTTGCGTGGCGTTCGTGGCGTTGATTCTCGGCCTGGTGATGCGCCTGTCCGGCCTGCGGATGTGGCCATTGCTCAAGTACCTGCGCGAAGAATTGCT
Organism: Pseudomonas sp. VI4.1; assembly: GCF_002029345.1. Lineage (NCBI taxonomy): Bacteria > Pseudomonadati > Pseudomonadota > Gammaproteobacteria > Pseudomonadales > Pseudomonadaceae > Pseudomonas > Pseudomonas sp. VI4.1. Next base: position 235,499 of record NZ_MULM01000184.1, on the reverse strand, counting down.
GATTGTCATGGGCACCGCCTCGTCCGATGCCGTGCTGCCACAAATCATGCGCAAGCTTGAGCACCTCGGCATCGGCAGTTCGACAGTCGGCCTGGTGATTCCTACGGGTTACTCGTTCAACCTGGACGGTTTCTCGATCTATCTGACCCTGGCTATCGTGTTCATCGCCAACGCCACCGGTACGCCACTGGCCATGACCGACCTGCTGACGATTTTGCTGGTATCGCTGATCACCTCCAAAGGCGCCCATGGCATTCCCGGCTCGGCGCTGGTGATTCTCGCGGCGACCCTGACAGCAATCCCGGCCATTCCGGTCGTGGGCCTGGTACTGGTGCTGGCAGTGGACTGGTTCATGGGTATCGGCCGGGCGCTGACCAACCTGATCGGCAACTGCGTCGCTACAGTGGCCATCGCGCGCTGGGAAAAAGACATCGATATCGAACGGGCGAACAAAGTACTTTCCGGTCAGCTGGGTTATACCTTCCAGCCCAGGAAGCCAGCAGGCCCGGCGCATCAGCAGGAATTTTGAATAATCGCCGTGCCTGCCCGCGGGCAGGCACGGCCATCAATCGTTATGGATACTCATGGAGCGAACAGTGATCACCTCGTCGACCGTTGTGAATTCAGTCGTAGAAAAACTTCGGGCCGCTCTGGCCCGTGGTCAGTGGCGCTCCGGTGAAATGCTGCCGGGGCAAAGGGAATTGGCCGAACAACTGGGCATCAGCCGCCCGAGCCTGCGCGAAGCCGTGATCGTGCTGGAGACCCTCGGACTGGTGCGTTCCATGCCAGGCAAAGGCGTGGTCGTGCTGGAGGCCAATCTGAGTGACAGCCAGAGTCACGACAGCGCGGTGGCCGGGGCGAGCCTGGAAGACGTGCTGCAACTGCGTTATACCCTCGAGCCCTTCATTGTCGGCCTGGTGGCACAGTCCATCAGCAGCAAGGAAATCGGGCAACTGCGCCTGACCCTGATGGATATGCGCGAAGCCCTGGAGGCCAACGACAGCGAAGCCGGGGTGAACGCCTACATCGCGTTCCACGAAGAACTGTTCACCCTGACCTCGAACCCGATCTTCCAGAGCGTGGTGCAGCAGACCAGTAATGCCCTCAAGCAAAGCGCCGAGGTGCTGCGCAATTCTCCGGAGCATCTGGCGGAACGGCTCGAAGAAAACGAAGCCGTGGTGCGGGCCATACGCAGTAAAAACAGCGCTCAAGCCAGCGCCGAAATGCGTCGGCACATCCTTCGCGAAGGCCAGCGGATGGGCATCGAATTGAATATTCCGGACGATAATCTCGTCAGTTGACCCACTCTTCGAACTGGAGACAGGCCATGAACAGCTTCGCTTCACCGCAAACACTCGGCGCCCTGCCCTTTCCCCGAACAAGCAACGGGAAACCACCCGTGGTTGATCTCTACTCGCGGGTCTTCGATGCCATTCTCGAACAGCGCATCGAGGCGAGCAGTCGCTTTACCGAAGAAAGCCTGGCGCAGATGTTCAGTGTTCGACGCAGTGACATTCGGGGCGTGCTGACGCAACTGTCCCACCAGCAGATCATCGTACTTCGGCCCAACCATCGGCCCCGCGTGGCTGCGCTCAATGCCGAACAGACCCGGCAAACGCTGCACGCCCGGCGGCTGACGGAACTCACGCTGGTACGGCTTGCCTGCCAGCAACCTCAAGCGAACGATGTGCAACGCCTGCAGGAACTGGTCAAGCGCGAACGCAGTGCCTGGAGCGCGACCAGCGTGGCACCGCGATCCGGTTGGCCGGTGAATTTCATCTGGCATTGGCTGATATGGCGGGGAATGCACCGTTGGCGCATTTTCTTGGCAGTCTGGTGCCGCTCACTTCGTTAGCGATTGCGCAGTTTGATGCGTCGGCGCAGGTTTATTGCGGATGGCGGGAGCAGGTTGGGATTGTGGATGCGGTCGAGCGAGGGGATGCTGTGATGGCGACGGGCTTGATGAACCGGCATCTGGATCAGATAGAAGATATGTTGCTGAACTCGGAGCCTTGCCAAAACCGTGTTGCCGGTTAGATCGCTATCGCGAGCAAGCTCGCTCCCACAGGGAAATGCACTTCAAAATTGTGGGAGCGAGCTTGCTCGCGATGGGGCCATAGCAGACGCCGACAATGCTTCAGGTTGCGGCAACCCGATCAAACCCCTCACGAATCTTCTCTTCCGGCAAATCATCGGCAATAAACACGATCACACTTTCCCGCGCTTCATCGTCCGCCCACTCCGTGTCCCAGTCGAAGCCGTACAACTTCAATACCCCCTGAAACACCATCCGCCGCGGTTCACCCAGGATATTCAATACGCCTTTGTAGCGCAGCAATTGCTTGCCATGCTCTTCCAGCAACTCGTTCATGAACGCGCTGAGCCTGTCGATATCCAGCGGCTTGTCGGTACGCAGCACCAGGCTGGAAATGCGGTCGATGGAAGGCGCCTTGCTGACGGGCCGCAAACTCACCCCGCCACCGAGGTCGGCATTGAGATTGAAACCGCGCACATCGAGCAATTCGGCAAGGTCGATCTTGCCGTGGTCGACTACGCGGATCGGCGCGCGACGGTTGATCCGGGTCAGGCGCTCACTCAATGCAGTGAAGGTCGCTTCGTCCACCAGGTCCCGCTTGCTCACCAGCAGGCGGTCGGCAAAACCGATCTGGGCCTGGGCGATGGTCTGGGTCAGGTGCGTGTCGGCGTGCGCCGCGTCCACCAGGGTGATGATGCCGTCGAGGATGTAACGCTCGCGCAGCTCTTCGTCGATGAAGAAGGTTTGCGCCACCGGTGCCGGATCGGCCAGGCCAGTGCATTCGATCACCAGGCGGTCGAAGGCGATTTCACCTCTGTCCAGGCGCTCCAGCAGCAGGTACAGCGCTTTGGTCAGGTCGGTGTGGATGGTGCAACAGACGCAGCCGTTGGACAGCGTCATCACTTGTACCGGTTCATCGCCCAATAGTTGGGTGTCGATGCCGGCATCGCTGAATTCGTTCTCGATCACGGCGATTTTCAGGCCGTGTTCGGCTTTGAGCAGGTGACGCAGCAGCGTGGTTTTGCCGGCGCCGAGGAAGCCGCTGAGGATCGTGACCGGGATTGGTGTGAGCAAAACAAAAATCTCCCATGCGCTAAAAAAAACTGTAGGAGCCCGGCTTGCCGGCGATGGCGTCCTTGAGATCGCTATCGCCAGCAAGCCCGCTCCTACAGGTTTGTATTGCCTAGTGCTGCATTAGCAACACTTGGGCCCACCCTTGCCACCGTAACGCGCTTCCTGACGTTCGCGGAAGAACATCTCGTAGCTCATCACCGGTTTGTCCGGGTGTTTGTTCTGCATATGCTCCACGTAATTGTCGTAGTCGGGCATGCCGACCATCAGGCGCGCGGCCTGACCGAGGTATTTACCGAGGCGACTCAGGTCATTGAACATGTTTGCAATCCTCGATCAAGCATCCGGCAGGGCCTGGAACGGTGCTTCTTTATCCGTACGTTCCTTGGTGCCCCAGGCGGCAATACCGACCTTGAGCGCATAGAACAGGATGCTGAACACCACGAACAGGAACAGCGCCGTCAGCGTGGCGTTGGTGTAGGCATTGAAGATCACGTGCTGCATTTGGGTGATGTCCTTGGCCGGGGCGAGGATCTGGCCGTTGGCCAGGGCATCGCTGTATTTCTTCGCCAGCGACAGGAAGCCGATCGCCGGGTTGGCGTCGAACAGCTTGATGAAGCCGGCGGTGGTGGTACAGATCAGCAGCCAGACCGCTGGCAGCATGGTGACCCAGACGTAGCGCTGGCGTTTCATTTTGATCAGCACCACCGTCGCCAGCATCAGCGCGATCCCGGCCAGCATCTGGTTGGAGATACCGAACAGCGGCCACAAGGTGTTGATGCCGCCCAGCGGATCGATCACGCCCTGATACAGCAACCAACCCCACATGGCCACGCAACCGGCGGTGGCGATCAGGTTGGCGGTCCAGGACTCGGTGCGTTTCAGCGCCGGCACGAAGGAACCCAGCAAGTCCTGGAGCATGAAACGGCCGGCACGGGTACCGGCGTCCACCGCGGTGAGGATGAACAGCGCTTCGAACAGGATCGCGAAGTGGTACCAGAATGCCATGGTGTTTTCACCCGGCAGGAGACTGTGCAGGATCTGCGCAATACCGACCGCCAGGGTCGGTGCACCGCCGGCGCGAGCCAGGATGGTGGTTTCACCGATGTCCTTGGCCACCGCTTGCAGCGCTTCCGGGGTGATTGCAAAACCCCAGCTGCTGACGGTCTGCGCCACAGCCACCACGTCACCACCGACGACTGCCGCCGGGCTGTTCATGGCGAAGTACACGCCCGGTTCGATCACCGAAGCCGCCACCATCGCCATGATGGCGACGAAGGATTCCATCAGCATGGCGCCGTAACCGATGTAACGGGAGTTGACCTCGTTATCCAGCAACTTCGGGGTGGTGCCGGAGGAGATCAACGCGTGGAAACCGGAAACCGCGCCACAGGCGATGGTGATGAACAGGAACGGGAACAGACCGCCCTTCCACACCGGACCGGTGCCGTCGGTGAACTGGGTCAATGCCGGCATTTTCAACTCGGGCATGGTGACCAGGATGCCGATCGCCAGCGCCACGATGGTACCGATCTTGAGAAAGGTCGACAGGTAGTCGCGCGGCGCCAGGATCAGCCAGACCGGTAACGAGGCGGCCACGAAACCGTAACCGACCAGCATCCACGTAATCTGCACGCCAGTGAAGCTGAACGCCTTGGCCCAGACCGGATCGGCGGCAATCTGCCCACCCAGCCAGATCGAGCCAAGCAGCAGCAACACGCCGACCACGGAGATTTCACCGATGCGACCCGGACGGATGTAGCGCATATAAATGCCCATGAACATCGCGATCGGGATGGTCGCCATCACTGTGAAAATGCCCCACGGGCTTTCGGCCAGGGCCTTGACCACGATCAGCGCCAGCACCGCAAGGATGATGATCATGATCAGGAAGCAGCCGAACAGCGCGATGGTGCCGGGGATGCGGCCCATTTCTTCACGGACCATGTCGCCCAGGGAGCGGCCGTTGCGGCGGGTGGACATGAACAGGACCATGAAGTCCTGCACCGCACCGGCCAGCACCACCCCGGCGATCAGCCACAGCGTACCGGGCAGGTAACCCATCTGTGCCGCCAGGACCGGTCCCACCAGCGGTCCCGCACCGGCGATGGCGGCGAAGTGGTGACCGAAAAGGATGTGTTTGTTGGTCGGCACGTAGTCCAGACCGTCATTGTTGAGCACGGCGGGGGTGGCCCGGCGCGGATCGAGTTGCATCACATTGGTAGCGATGAACAGACTGTAGTAACGGTACGCAACCAGATAAATGGCCACGGCGGCGACCACGATCCACAAGGCGTTGATCGGCTCGCCTCGGCGCAATGCCACGACGCCCAGCGCACACGCGCCCACGATTGCCAGCAGCAGCCAGGGTAGGTGGCGTAGCAGGCCATTATTATTTTTCATTTTATGATTCCAGCCAGGGTGGACAAGAAAGACAGCCATCCCGAGTTTAGCTCGCCTGACAACAAAGGCCATACCCCGATAGTGGTCGGGACGCCTGCCTGGCTCGCAGGCCTTGCCATTACAGGTCTATAGTCAGCGAACATTTCGAGGATCGCGCCATGAGCGAGCACCCTGATCGCCGACGTTTCAAACGTATCGCGTTCGATGCCAGAACCGAACTGGGCCAGGGGGCATTTATCTGGCCGGTGAGGTTGATCGACTTGTCACTCAAGGGGCTATTGATCGAAAAACCCGAGCCGTGGCTGGGAAATCGGCAACAGGATTTTTTCGTCGACATTCATCTGAGCGATGAAATCGACATCACCATGGACCTGCGCCTGACCCATGACGACCACGGACAGCTCGGTTTCGCCTGCCTTCACATCAGCCTGGAATCCATCGAGCGTCTGCGGCGCTTGATCGAGTTGAATCTGGGTGATCCGCAGGAGCTGGAGCGGGAATTGGGCGCACTGATCGAAACCTGACGGCCTACGACATCCCAATGAGGGAGCGGACTTGCTCGCGAAAACGGTCCTCCATTCAACATTGATGTCGTCTGATCCGACGCCTTCGCGAGCAAGCCCGCTCCCACAGGGAATGTGTCCAACCAGCCGGCTACTCGAATAACGCGTCGAGGGCCTGTTCCAAGCGAGTGACGGCAATGATCTGCAACCCGGGCGGAGCCTCCTTCGGCGCATTGCCCTTGGGCACGATGGCACGCTTGAAGCCGTGCTTGGCGGCTTCTTTCAAGCGCTCCTGGCCGCTCGGCACCGGACGCACTTCGCCCGATAGCCCCACCTCACCGAACACCAGCAAATCATGCGGCAGTGGCCGATTGCGCAAACTGGACATGACCGCCGCCATCAGCGCCAGGTCGGAGGCCGTTTCCAGCACCTTCACCCCACCGACCACATTGAGGAACACGTCCTGGTCGTGGGTCGGAATGCCGCCGTGACGGTGCAGCACCGCCAGCAACATCGCCAGGCGATTCTGATCCAGCCCCAGCGTTACCCGACGCGGGTTAGCCAGGTGGCTGTCATCCACCAGGGCCTGGACTTCCACCAGCATCGGCCGGGTCCCCTCCCAAGTCGCCATGACCACACTGCCGGGCACTTCTTCCTGAGCACGGGTGAGGAAAATCGCCGACGGGTTGGACACTTCTTTCAAGCCCTTGTCGGTCATGCCGAACACCCCCAGCTCGTTGACCGCGCCGAACCGGTTCTTCACCGCCCGCAGCAGACGCAAGCGCCCATCGGACTCGCCTTCGAAATACAACACTGTGTCGACCATATGTTCCAGCACCCGCGGCCCGGCCAGTGCGCCTTCCTTGGTCACGTGGCCGACCAGGAAAATCGCCGTACCGCTCTGCTTGGCATAACGCACCAGCAACGCTGCGCTCTCGCGAACCTGGGAAACACCACCCGGCGCCGATTGCAGTTGTTCCGTGAAGATCGTCTGGATCGAATCGATCACCATGACCTTGGGCTTTTCCTGCCGGGCCGTGGCGATGATGGTTTCGATGCAGGTTTCGGTCATGACCCGCAATTGATCCTGAGGCAAGCCCAGACGGCGGGCGCGCATGGCCACTTGTTGCTGGGACTCTTCGCCGGTGACGTACAGGGCGGGCATGCTCTTGGCGAGATTGCACAAGGTCTGCAACAAAATGGTCGATTTGCCGATGCCGGGGTCGCCACCGATCAATACTACCGAACCGTCCACCAAGCCCCCACCCAGGACGCGATCAAGTTCGCCGGAAGCGGTGGAGAAGCGCGGGATCTCTTCGACACTGACTTCGGCCAGGGTCCTGATCTGCGCCTGCTGCCCGGTCCAGCCGGTGCGACCGCTGGGAGCTGCGGCGCCGCCGCTCTCGACCATGGTTTCCGTCAGGGTGTTCCAGGCACCGCACTCACCACACTGGCCGGCCCACTTGGGAAAGGTTGAGCCGCACTCGGTGCAGCCGTACATGCGCTTGGCCTTGGCCATCTGAACTCCCGGCAAAAACCGCGATGATAGCTCAGTCGGACCGGATCGGCGCGAGGCAGTCGCCTGACGGTTCTTCTACACCAAGTAGCAGGTATCCAGGATAAAGGCACCTTGTTACAACAAGGCAATACTTATACACAGCGTGCGCTTACGCTCATACAAACAGCGGCCTTATCCATTAAACACCGATCAAACTTATACAAACCTTTACACCTCGACTTCTGAACGTACAATTTCGCTACAACAAGCCGAATTAATGAACATTACTCGGCACAGGACAGTCACCCTGACCTCGACCCTTGAATATTTCCGGCGAGCTTTATCTAAACCAAGCAAACCCATCGATCAAACATCTCTGGCACTTACCGGACATCCGCCTGTATGTCCGGTGTTATCAAGTGTTCCACCGCGACCGATAGACGCCGTTGAACGACCGAAAAAATGACTGCTCAGATAGCGAACATCATCCCTGGAGGATCGGCTCCACGGGTTCAGCTCGCGCATACATGATGGCGATTTGTAAACTTTTTACTGATGATCCGGTCGATAGCAGGCGAGCATCGTAAGTCAGTGTTTCGAGCAAGAAGCATTTTGCTGAATTACACTGCTGGCACCTACCTCATCTGTAACAAGGAAATAACCCATGGGCGTGATCAGTGAGTTCAAGGCCTTCGCGGTCAAAGGCAATGTGGTCGACATGGCCGTCGGTATCATCATCGGCGCCGCCTTCGGCAAGATCGTTTCGTCGGCCGTCGGTGACGTGATCATGCCGCCCATCGGCCTGTTGATCGGCGGGGTGGATTTCAGCGACCTGGCCATCACGCTCAAGGCCGCCAACGGGGACGTCCCGGCGGTGGTGCTGGCGTATGGCAAATTCATCCAGAGCTTGATCGACTTCATCATCGTCGCCTTCGCGATCTTCATGGGCGTCAAAGCCATCAACCGTCTGAAACGCGAAGAAGCCGTTGCGCCAACCCTGCCGCCGGTTCCCACCAAGGAAGAAGAGCTGCTGGGGGAGATCCGCGACCTGCTGAAGGCCCAGAACAATCGGCCTGAGTGATGTTGTGGAGGCAAAAAATGGCGTCTTCGGGCGCCGTTTTTTACCAATAATTTTCCACAGCAACGTGTCCAGGTCGCCGGCTGAGACTCAAGTGCATGTGACGCTGTTTAAGCAATGCTCGCGTGTCATCGATCATCTGCGGGTTGCCGCAGAGCATGACCCGCGAATGCTCGGGCGTCAGCGCCACGCCGGCCGCTTGCTCCAGCTCACCCTTTTCAATCAGTGTGGTGATCCGGCCACTCAAGGCGCCAGGATGCTGCTCGCGCGTGACCGTGGCGATGAACTGCAACTTGTGAGCGTGCTCCGCTAAATAGTCACGCTGCGCCAGACCCGCAATCAGCTCCTGATAAGCCAGTTCCCGGGCTTCGCGTACGCTGTAGACCAGGATGATTCGCTCGAATTTTTCCCAGACCTCGAAGTCCTGCAGAATCGACAGGAACGGTGCCAGGCCGGTGCCTGTGGACAACAGCCAGAGGTCACGCCCGTCGATAAAGCGATCCAGTGTCAGGTAACCGAAGGCCTGACGGTCGACCAGCAGCGTATCGCCGACTTCCAGCCGGCTCAGTTCACTGGTGAATTCCCCCCCCGGCACCACGATTGAGAAGAACTCGAGGAATTCGTCATAGGGTGACGAAACCATGGAGTAAGCGCGCCAGACCGTGCTGCCATCAGCCTTGGTCACCCCTAACCGGGCAAATTGCCCCGCTCGAAAGCGAAACCCCGGATCCCGGGTGGTCCGCAGGGTAAACAGGTTCGGGGTCAACGGCTGAACGTCGAGCAAGGTCTGGCGCGTGAATTTTTCTAGACTGGCAGTCATGGGTCGCTCCATACAACGGATAGCGTCCAGTGTCCCGCAAAGCAAGGGAAGTTAACACCGACGATTTGTAGTGCCTTTACAAGGGTCATCGACTGATTCATTTCACGTTTTTTTCACAACTACCCAGACCAGCCAAATCATATTAAACATGACATTCAAACTCCGTGTTGTATTAGAACTGGATATTTAAATTTTAATGTCCCGGCAATCTAAAAATTCTCACAACGAAGTAGGAATAGTCCTACACTCGGGACGTGCTGGATCTCGGATCCAATTTGGCGCCAAACGGAAAGAGAATGGAGACCTATGATGGAAAGGTGGATGGAGTCACAATTAAACCAACTGTCGTGCACAACGGAGATGGATACCGCCTACCGTATAGCACTTGGCTTCGCGAAAAATATAGGGTTCAAATTTTTCGCATTTTCAACAACTTATAAAACGAATCTCGATCAATCCGAAACTATCAAGTTCAACAACTACCCTGCTGCCTGGAACAAGGAATATGAACAGAAGCAAATGAGGGCAATTGACCCGATAGTGGCTCATTGCAATCATTCCATGTTGCCTATTCTTTGGAGTGAAGAACTCTTCGCCCCTGTACCAACACTATGGGAAGCGCTTGAAACCCAAGGCCTGCAGCACGGCTGGTCACACGCCATTCATGACGAAGACCGGGGGTTTTGCAGCATTCTGAGTCTGGCTAGAAGCCATTGCCCGATCACCCCGTTCGAGCTGTACGAACATCTTGGCTTCTCAGTCTTCATGGGCCGCCATCTGCATGCCTTGATCGCGCAGACCTTGCCAAAAAAAGCCGCGGCACCGCCCGCGTCGCATTTGTCCACCAGGGAAATCGACGTATTGAAACTGGCAGCCGATGGCAAGACCGCCTATGAGAGCGCCAGAATTCTCAACCTCAGCCCGCGCACCATCAATTTTCATGTGCAGAGCGCGATTGTGAAACTCGGCGTCAACAACAAGATTGCGGCAGTCATCACCGCAGCCAAGGAAGGCTATCTCAGTAGCAATGCGATGCGATGATTGATAAAACCTGCGAGTAATCCAGAAGAAAAAAACGTACCATTTGCGGTCCTTCCTGAGTGATGACGTGTGAAGCTTCACGACGCAGTACGCTCGGATGGTCTCGCGCGCAACCCATGCCCCCAGGCCGCGGGAGACCTGTTGATTGTCCCTGTCGATTTCCCCAGAGTCCCCGCGCCATGCCCTTGCTCGAAACACCCTTCGCCCGACTTGACCTGATCCGCCAGCCCGAACAGCAGAACGAACCGCTGCAGGCATTTGATGCCGCGGATGAATACCTGCTCAATTATCTGGCCGAACAGCAACCGGGCACGGACTCTCGAGTGTTGGTGCTTAACGATAGCTTCGGCGCATTGGCCGCCAGCCTGCAGGGCAAGGTCCGGGTGATCAGCAGCGGCGATTCGTTCCTGGCCTTTCAAGGGCTGGAGAAGAACCTGATCCGTAACGGCCAGGCATTTGATGCGGTGCAGAGCGTCCCTGCCAGCGAAATGCTGACGGGGCCGTTTGACCGGGTATTGGTCCGGGTGCCGAAAACCCTGGCCTTGCTGGAGGAGCAACTGATCCGTCTGCAAGGTCAGTTGGCACCGGGCGCCCAAGTGATTGCCGGCGCCATGATCAAGCACCTGCCCCGCGCTGCGGGCGATCTGCTGGAGCGTTACATCGGGCCGGTGCGCGCCTCGCTGGCGGTGAAGAAAGCCCGGCTGTTGATCGCTGACGCTGAAGCCAAGGTTCCGGCTATCTCTCCTTACCCGACTCGCTACCTACTTGACGAGCCTGCGATCGAACTGCTCAACCACGCCAACGTATTCTGCCGCGAAGGGCTGGATATCGGCACTCGGGCATTTCTGCCGCACTTGCCCAGCAATCTCGGCGCGGCACGGGTTGCCGACCTCGGTTGCGGTAACGGTGTCCTGGCCATCGCCAGCGCTCTGCAAAATCCTGAAGCCCTTTACACGCTGGTGGACGAGTCGTTCATGGCTGTGCAATCGGCGACCGAAAACTGGCACAAGGCGCTGGATGATCGGCCAGTCATTGTGCGTGCCGGCGATGGTTTGGCCGGGCAGGAACCCCAGTCTCTGGACGTGGTGCTGTGCAACCCGCCGTTTCACCAGCAACAAGTGGTCGGCGACTTCCTGGCCTGGCGGATGTTTCAGCAGGCACGTGAAGCGCTGGTGGTGGGCGGCGCGTTGTACATCGTCGGCAACCGTCACCTGGGTTATCACAGCAAGCTCGCGCGCCTGTTTCGCGGAGTCGAACAAGTGGCCGCCACGCCCAAGTTCGTGATCCTCAAGGCCCGAAAATAATTCATGCAAAAAAACCCTCCGCTAAGGAGGGTTGTAAATCCGTGCCGCGAGGCAACGGGATGGGATGTTGCGCAATCAGTGGGTCGACAAGCCCGCGGCGTTCATGAACATGCGCATCAGGCTCGCGACGATGAACAGCGCCACCACGCTGCCGGTCCAGATCATCGCCAGCCAGCCCAGTCGTTGCCACAGCGGCTTTTTCTCTGCTGCTTCGATTTCCTGCAAGGAATGTTTGCCAGCCATCATCGCGATCTCCTCTGAAACGGCGCAGGTATCAGTGCCTGCACCCCTATCGTGTGCTCTAGTGGTAGCCATCTTCGTGGGTGACCTTGCCGCGGAATACGTAGTAGCTCCAGAAGGTGTAACCCAGGATGAACGGGATGATGAACAACGTCCCTACCAGCATGAAACCCTGGCTTTGCGGCGGTGCCGCGGCGTCCCAGATCGAGATCGAGGGCGGCACGATGTTCGGCCACAAGCTGATGCCCAGACCGCTGTAGCCGAGGAAAATCAGGACCAGGGTCAGCAGGAACGGCGTGTAATGCGCATTGCGGGCCACGGCGCGAATCAGTCCGTACATGGTCACCAGCACCAGAATCGGCACCGGCAGGAACCAGAACAGGTTTGGCAGGGTGAACCACCGGGCGGCGATCTCGGCGTGCGCCAAAGGTGTCCAGATACTGACGATACCGATCACTGCCAGCACCACAAAGGCTAATGGCCGCGCCAGGTCGTGCATCTGCTCTTGCAACTTGCCTTCGGTTTTCATGATCAGCCAGGTGCACCCGAGCAGCGCATAAGCCACCACCAGCGCCGCGCCACAGAACAGGGTGAATGGCGTCAGCCAGTCCAGCGAGCCACCGGCGAACTGGCGGTTGACGACCGGCAACCCATCAATGAACGCACCCAGCGCCACGCCCTGGAAGAATGTGGCGGCAATCGAGCCACCGATGAATGCCTTGTCCCAGAGGTGGCGCTTGTCGTCCTTGGCCTTGAACCGGAACTCGAAGGCCACGCCACGGAAAATCAACCCGATCAGCATGAATATCAGCGGCAGGTACAACGCCGAGAGCACCACCGAATAGGCCAGCGGGAACGCGCCAAACAACGCCGCCCCGCCCAGTACCAGCCAGGTTTCGTTGCCGTCCCAGACCGGCGCGACGGTGTTCATCATGACGTCACGGTCGGTCTTGCCCTTGATGAACGGGAAGAGAATGCCGATGCCCAGGTCGAAGCCGTCCATGACCACGTACATCATGATGCCGAAGATGATGATCACGGCCCAGATCAGCGGAAGATCGATACCCATGATTCAAATCTCCTTGGTCAGGCTGGGGCTGCTATCAGCGTCGGCGTCATCGTCGGCAGCGGACAGCGGACGAGCCGGTGTGCGTTTCTTGCCTGGACCACCCTCGGGCGTTTCCTTGCCTTCGTCGATCTTCGGCCCTTTGCGCACCAGGCGCATCATGTAACCCAGACCGGCACCGAACAGCGCGAAATACACCACGACGAACAGGACCAGCGTGATGCTCATCTGCATGAAACTGTGATTGGAGGATGCATCCGCCGTGCGCATCAGGCCGTAGACCACCCACGGCTGACGGCCGATTTCAGTGGTGAACCAACCGGCGAGGATCGCGATCAGGCCGGACGGCCCCATCCACAGCGCCAGATACAGGAACGGCCGCGAGGTGTACAGCTTGTCGCTTTTGCGCAGCCACAGACTCCACAGACCGGTAAAGATCATCAGCATGCCCAGCCCCACCATGACCCGGAACGACCAGAACACGATGGTCGAATTCGGCCGGTCTTCAGGTGGGAAGTCCTTGAGCGCCGGCACCTGTTTGTCCAGCGAGTGTGTGAGGATCAGGCTGCCCAGGTAAGGAATTTCGACCGCAAATTTGGTCCGTTCCTCTTTCATGTCCGGCCAGCCGAACAGGATCAACGGAGTCGGTTCATCGCCGTGGTTCTCCCAATGGCCTTCAATTGCGGCGATTTTCGCCGGCTGATGCTTGAGGGTATTGAGACCGTGGAAGTCACCGATGACGGCTTGAATCGGCGCCACGATCAAGGCCATCCACATCGCCATCGAGAGCATGGTGCGGATCGCCGGATTGTCCTTGCCCCGCAGCAAGTGCCAGGCCGCCGAGGAGCCGACGAAGAATGCGGTCGCAACGAACGCCGCTGTCGACATGTGCAACAGGCGATACGGGAACGACGGGTTGAAGATCACCGCGAGCCAGTCCACCGGAATCACCTGGCCATTGACGATTTCGTAGCCTTGGGGGGTTTGCATCCAGCTGTTGGAAGCGAGAATCCAGAAAGTCGAGATCAGGGTGCCGATGGCGACCATCACCGTGGCGAAGAAGTGCAGATTGCGCCCCACCTTGTTCCAGCCGAACAGCATGACCCCGAGGAAACCGGCTTCGAGGAAGAACGCCGTCAGCACTTCGTACGTCAGCAACGGCCCGGTCACAGAACCGGCGAAGTCCGAGAAGCGACTCCAGTTGGTGCCGAACTGATAGGCCATGACCAGCCCCGAGACCACGCCCATGCCGAAGTTGACGGCAAAGATCTTCGACCAGAAATGGTACAGGTCGCGGTAAGTGTCGTTGTTGGTCTTCAGCCACAGCCCTTCGAGCACCGCCAGGTAACTCGCCAGGCCGATGGTGATGGCCGGGAACAGTATGTGGAACGAGATGGTGAACGCGAATTGAATTCGGGCGAGATCGAGTGCCTCCAAACCGAACATAAGTCTTCCTCTGTCAGGTGATACCGGCTGAAGGCCTGCGGCCTGCACCCACTGCTCCCACGGATATGGAGTGTGGCGAATTCGAATTCGTTCTTTTTTTGCAAACATCACATCGTAGGGAGTCTGGCCAACTGGCCACCGGATCAATTCCACAAGGGTCTTGATCTGGATCAAGCATGGGTAAAAGAGTAGTCCGGTTTTCGGCGATGGACGGTGTGGTCTTTTGCCGCGTGACAGGTTGCCTCATAGCGTTGGTCATGAACCGCAACACATTTGCAGGGTGTGCGACGTCCTGTGGCCAGGGGGCCTTGCTGGATCGGTACCTGGCTAACTAAATCCCCCAAGGCTGCAACTTCTGGTTACAGGTTGGTGATAATCTCACCCTTCCCTCTGTTCAGATTTGCCCTCCGATGCCCAGCCAAGCCCCCTTGCTGTTACGTCATCACCGCCCTTTCATCGCGTTCTGGCTGGCTCGGGTCTTTACCGCCAGCGGCTTTCAGATGCTCACCGTGGCCATCGGCTGGAACCTGTATCAGTTGACCGGCAATGTGCTCGACCTGGGCCTGGTCGGTCTGGTGGAATTTGCCCCGCGGGTGCTGTTCATGCTGCACACCGGGCATGTCGCGGACCGTTATGACCGGCGCAAGGTCGCGGCGATCTGCCAATCCCTGCAAGCCCTGATAGCCCTGTCACTGGCCATCGGCAGTGCGACCGACCATGTCACCCGGGAAATGATCTTCATCCTCGCGTTCCTGCTGGGTGCCGCACGCTCTTTCGAAATGCCGACCACCCAGGCCCTGCTGCCGAGCATCGTGCCCAGTGCACTGTTCCCGCGCGCCGTCGCCGCCGCCCAGTCAGCCCAACAATCGGCGACCATCGTCGCCCCGGCCCTCGGCGGCTTGCTCTACGCCTTCGGCAGTGTCTGGGTGTATGGCCCGACCGTGATCCTCTACATCATCGCCTGTGCGCTGATGCTCAACCTGCCCGGCCGGCAGACACCGCTGAACAAGGGCAAGGCCACCCTGGATTCGTTGCTGGCAGGCATCCGCTTCATTCGTAGCCGTCCGGATATCCTCGGGGCGATTTCCCTGGATCTGTTTGCGGTCCTGCTCGGCGGCGCGACCGCGTTGCTGCCCGTGTTCGCCAAGGACATTCTGTTGACGGGCCCTTGGGGCCTGGGCCTGTTGCGTTCGGCCCCGGCGGTGGGGGCGTTGCTGATGTCGCTCTGGCTGGCGCGGTTCTCCGTGGATCGCAAGGTCGGGCGAGTGATGTTCACCGCCGTCGGCGTGTTCGGCGTGGCGACTATTGCCTTCGGCCTGTCGACCTCCTTCTGGTTTTCCCTCGCGGTCCTGGTGGTGTTGGGCGCAGCGGACATGATCAGCATGGTGATCCGTGCCTCCTTCGTGCAACTGGAAACCCCCGACGAAATGCGCGGCCGGGTCAGCGCCGTGAACGGCCTGTTCATCGGAGCCTCGAACCAGTTGGGCGAGTTTGAATCCGGCCTGACCGCCCATTGGTTCGGCACGGTGCCGGCGGTGGTCATGGGCGGCATCGGCACGCTGGTGGTGACCGGGGTCTGGATCAAACTGTTCCCGACCCTGGCCAATCGCGACCGCATGCACGTGCCGGTGGAAGAAGCCCGGGCCTAAAGCAGCTTGTCCAGGGTGATCGGGAAATCCCGCACCCGTATGCCGGTGGCGTGATAAATGGCATTGGCCACGGCTGCCGCCACCCCGACGACGCCGATTTCGCCGACGCCCTTGGAACCCAGGGCGTTGACGATCTCGTCGTGTTCTTCGACAAACAGTAGGTCAATATCGCCGATGTCGGCGTTTACCGGGATGTGATACTCGGCCAGGCTGTGGTTCATGTGGCGGCCCAGCGCGTGGTCGGTTTGTGTCTCTTCGTGCAACGCCATGCCGATGCCCCAGACAACGCCGCCAAGGATCTGGCTGCGAGCCATTTTCGGATTGACCACCCGGCCTGCGGCGATTGCACTGACGACCCGGTTGACCTTGACGACGCCCAGGTCTTCGTCGACCAGTACCTCGACGAACACCGCCGAGTGAGTCGCGGTGGCATAGGCTTCGCGTTTCTTGTCGGGTTCGGCGTCCACCTGAACCTCGATCGCCTCTTCCCCGCTGTTCCGGGCCAGGTCGGCCAATGCCACCCGCGCCTCGCCGAAGGTCAATTGCCCATCTTCGAAAACGGCCTGTTCAGCGGTTACTCCAGCGAACGCCGCCGACGTCTGCCGGGCGACGGCGAGCAATTTTTCCTTTAAAGCTTCGCAGGCTTGCTGCACCGCAGTGCCCACTGACGAGACTGTGAACGATCCTCCCTGCAACGGCGCAGTGGGTAATGAGGAGTCGCCAAGGATAAAGGTGACATCCTTCATCGAAACGCCTGACGCCTGCGCGGCGATTTGCGTCATCACGGTGTAGGTGCCGGTGCCGATGTCTGTCGTTGCGCTGCTGACTGTCAGTTTGCCATGGTGATCGAGGCTGGCTTTGGCACTGGCCTTCTGTTGCATGGCCTCCCAGACGCCACCGGCCATGCCCCAGCCCACCAGCTGCCGGCCCTGGCGCATGCTGCGGGGTTCGGGATTGCGCTGCTCCCAGCCGAAACGCTTGGCGCCCTGGGCATAACACTCGCGCAGTTCTTTGCTGGAATACGGCTTGTCTTCGTTCTGATTGCGCTCGGCGTAGTTGATGAGGCGCAATTGCAAGGGATCGATCGCCAGGGCGCAAGCCAATTCATCCATGGCACACTCCAGGCCGATCAGCCCCAGCGCCGCTCCCGGGGCGCGCATGTCCAAGGGCGTGAACACATCCAGCGGCAGTAGTTTGTAGGTCAGCTGCACGTTGTCACAGTGATAGAGCATGCCGCTCCACTCCACCACATGCTCGGTGAAATCTTCGAATCTGGAGGTCTGGCCGATGGCGGTATGGGCGACCGCCAGCAGACGACCATTGGCCGCCGCCCCTATTTGCAGGCGCTGCAACGTGCGGGGTCGGTAGCCGAAAGTGAACATCTGCTGCCGTGTCAGCGTCACACGTACCGAGCGCTGGAGCGACAGCGCCGCCATGACCGCCAGTACGAGTTGATATTGCGGACGCAAGCCCGAGCCGAACGCGCCACCGACATAAGCCGCGAAAATTCTGACTTGCTGTTTCTCCAGTCCAAAGACCTTTTGCACATAGGACTGACAGTTTTGCGTGCCCTGGGTCTTGTCGTGGATATGCAGACTGCCATCGGCCTGATACAGGACTGTGCTGGCGTGCGGCTCCATCGGGTTGTGATGTTCGATCGGCGTGCTGTAGTTCAGGTCGAGGCTGATGGCCGCGCCGGCAAATTCCTTCTGAAAATGCCCACGGGGTTTGGGCAGTTCGGCGGGGGCCTCGCGGGCTTCGCCTTGCAGCTCTAGCAGATCGGTCTGATGCGCTTCGGTTTCGTATTCGATCACCACCAGTGAACCGGCGTGGCGCGCCAGTTCAAGGTTATCGGCGACCACCAGCGCCAGCGGTTGGCCGCTGTACAGCACCCGGTCGTTGTACAAGGGGCGGAACGGCGACCCTTCGGCCGAGTCGGCATCCTCGTAGGGCTCGTCGTAACTGGCGATTTTCGGCCGGTTCGTGTGATCGATGACCGCGATGACACCAGGCAGCGCCAATGCCTTCGATGCATCAACCCGCACTACCCGCCCCCTGGCGATGGTGCTGGAAACGACGCTGCCGTGAAGCAGGCCTTCCTCGGGAAACTCGCCGGCATAACGTGCCTGACCGGTCACTTTCAGTTGGCCGTCGACCCGATCCAGCGGCTGGCCCATGGGCTGTGTGAAATTATTCATCAAGCTGCCCTCCCCGCGCGGCATCGCTCAGGGCGCGGACAATGGCCCGCCGCGCCAGTTTGACTTTAAACGCGTTGTGTTCGAGCGGTTCGGCGTTTTGCAGCAGGGTATCGGCGGCGACGGTGAAGGTTTCACGGCTGGGCGCCTTGCCCGTCAGCCAGCTTTCGACGGCCTTGTCGCGCCAGGGCTTGTGCGCCACGCCACCCAGGACCAGCCGCGCTTCATGTATGACGGACCCGGTCATCTCGAGCGCCGCGGCCACCGAGACCAGTGCAAAGGCATAGGACGCGCGATCGCGGATCTTCAGGTAATGACTGTGCTCGGCGAAACCGGCAGCGGGCAGTTCAATGGCCGTGATCAGCTCATCGTCGGCCAGTTGGTTGTCACGTTCCGGAGCCTCGCCGGGCAAACGGTGAAAATCGGCAAATTCGATGCTGCGCACACCGCCACGACCCTGCACATGGACCACCGCCTCCAGCGCAGCCAGGGCCACGCACATGTCCGATGGATGCGTGGCGACACACTGCGCACTGGCGCCAAAGATGGCGTGGATTCGATTCAGACCGTCCCGAGCCGGGCAACCGCTGCCGGGCTCACGTTTATTGCACGGCACGCTGGCGTCATAAAAATAATAACAACGGGTGCGTTGCAACAAATTGCCGCCAGCGCTTGCCATATTGCGCAATTGCGGCGAGGCGCCCGCCAGGATGGCCTGGGACAACAGCGGGTAACGCTGCTCGATCAAGGGGTGCCAGGCCAGGTCGGCGTTGCTGACCAGGGCGCCGATCATCAATCCACCCTGGGCCGTTTCGTCGACTTCACGCAGGGGCAGGCCAGTGATATCGATCAGGCGCTCGGGACGGGTAACGTTTTCTTTCATCAGGTCCAGCAGATTGGTCCCGCCTGCAATGAAACGCGAAGCGGGACCTGCGAGATGCACGGCATCCTGCACCGAATCCGGCTTGCTGTAGTGGAAAGGGTTCATAGGCCACCTCCTTGACCGACACCCTGGCGGCAAGCGGGAAGCGCCTCTTCGATGGCATCGCGGATGTTGTTGTAGGCGCCACAGCGGCAGAGGTTACCGCTCATCCCTTCCTTGATCTGCTCGCAGGTCTGCGCCCGCCCTTCATTAGCCAGTCCCACTGCGGAGCAAATCTGCCCTGGCGTGCAATATCCGCATTGAAAGGCATCATGCTTGATGAAGGCGCGCTGCATCGGATGCAGGTCATCGCCGTCGGCCAGGCCTTCGACCGTGACCAGCTCGGCACCATCGCACATCACTGCCAGCGTCAGGCAGGCGTTGACTCGCTTGCCATTGAACAGCACCGTGCAGGCGCCACATTGGCCGTGGTCGCAGCCTTTTTTTGTGCCAACCAGGTCCAGTTGCTCACGCAGCAAGTCGAGCAATGTGGTCCAGGGCAGGACCTCGAGCTGACGGTGCTGACCATTGAGGGTCAGATCCAGCGGGAGACGGGCGAATGACGGCTGCGCAGCGTCGGGAGTGGTCGCGCTCATAAACACCTCACGGTTGGTCGTACGTTCGCGGCGTTTTCGCAAACCGCCGTCATATGGGGTACGACTTCGGGGAAGGTGAGAGTGTTCAAGGGAATTGATGGGCGCAGGAAATACCTGAATACCACCCGATGCACAAATTTGCCGATCAGGTGCAATTATGAAACAGGTTCGACTCGTGGCATTCGCTCAGATCACGCGAAACGCCTGTCTCGAATGCTGCAATTCATGGACCGCGCACAGGCACCTGGCGATCTCGACCTGCCCGGATGGCGATTACACCCGCTCAGGGGAGAGTTAGCGCAATACTGGTCCCTGAGCGTTTCAGGAAACTGGCGCGTTATTTTTCGTTTTTCAGGTTCGGATATCGAGCTGGTCGACTATCTGGACTACCACTGACAGGAGGCAGGACATGCCTATGCACAACCCGCCACACCCTGGCGAAACACTATTGACAGATATACTGCCCGAGCTGGGCATCAGCGTCACAGAGCTGGCCCGGCACTTGGGGTTTGCGCGTCCGCATTTATCACGGGTATTGCATGGCCACGCGCCGATCAGTCCGGATCTGGCCGTACGTCTGGAGCGGGCCGGGATTGGCAAGGCGCGCATGTGGCTAGGGGTCCAAACCGATTACGATCTCTGGCAAGCCGAGCATCGTGAGCAACCGGCGATCCAACCCATTGCCGTCCACGCCTGACAACCGCTAGACCACCAACGCCCCCGACACCGCCGTGCGCGTGGCTTTGCCGCAGAGTTGTTCCACCAGCGTCAGCGCAAACTCAAGCGCGCCACCCGAGCCCTGGGCGGTGATGCAGTTGCCGTCGACCACCACTGGCTGGTCGACGAAGTTGCAACCCGACAGTTGATGGCTGGCCGATGGCAGGCAGGTCATACGCCTTTGGCGCAGGACGCCGAAGGTTTGCAGTGCGAGCGCCGGGGCCTCGGCGATGCCGGCGAACAGGCGTCCGGCCGCCGCCTGGTCCTTGACCAATTGTTGCAAGGGTTGATGCGCCGCCAGATGTTGCGCTCCCACGGCCCCACCCGGGAGCACGATCAGATCGAACGGCTGGGCCAGCAAGTCCACCAGCATCGCATCGGAGGTCACTCGGGTGCCACGGGCACAGGTGAGCATGCGCCGCCCCTCGATGCTGGCCACCACCACTTCGACGTTGGCACGGCGCAGCACATCGATCAGGGTCACTGTTTGCAGGTCATCGATGCCCTCGGCGAGGGTAATCAGTGCTCTTGAGGTCATGGGTGCAGTCCGCTGAATGATCTTTAAAGCGTAGTCAGCTTTCCCGGCTCTCGTTCGAGCCTGGCGCTACTTGATGTAAAGCTGCGTCGACAGGGTGTTGCCCGGGGCGTTGATCGAGGTATTGCTGAAGGTGAACGTACCCTCCTGTTTGCCTGCCAGATCGAAGACATACAAATAGCCGACCGTTTTTTTCCCTACGGTGCATTCGGTCAGGTTGCCATTATCAAACGCACAGATCGGGGTCCGGGTGCCGTTCACCGCAAAGCCGTCCAGCCCGACATGCGCGCCACGACCGTAGCCGACTTCCAGCACGTAGACCCGGATGTTCGCGCCGCTGTGATTGCAGCGTGTCTGCTCCTGTCCCTGTGCAATGTCTTCAAAACCACAGCCCGGTGACTCGACCTTGAGCACTTTCACCTGACTCAACGGCGGCGCCGAGGCAGCCAAGGCGATTTGCGCCCCCGCAAACAGGGCCATCAATAGTACGGATCCGACAACCAGCCCTTTTCTCATGCAATACATAAGCCCCCCCAAACCAGCGCGCAGTATGGCTCACTTGGCTTTAACGCAAAACTTCGACGACGATCGCAGCCATAAGCAGTCATAACCCCACTCTGCTGGTATGATGCGCGGCTTTTTCCGACCTACAGCAAATTATCGGGCGCCTGCGGTGGTCTGTGCTTTGCTGTTGAAGTCGATACATTCACGGCGCCTGGCGCGCCACGGGGAGCAGACATGCTGGAAAGGCTGTTTCAACTCAAGGCACATGACACCAACGTGCGGACCGAGATTCTGGCGGGCCTCACGACCTTTTTGGCCATGGCCTACATTCTGTTCGTCAACCCGAGCATCCTTGGCGAGACCGGCATGGACAAAGGCGCGGTGTTCGTCGCGACCTGCCTGGCAGCCGCCTTCGGTTCCACCGTGATGGGCCTGATCGCCAACTACCCGATCGCCCTCGCGCCGGGCATGGGCTTGAACGCCTTCTTCACCTATACCGTGGTCCTGAACATGGGGCACACCTGGCAAGTGGCGTTGGGTGCGGTGTTCATCTCGGCGGTGATGTTCTTCCTGCTCTCGATCTTCCGTATCCGTGAATGGATCGTCAACAGTATCCCGTTGCCCCTGCGTTCGGCCATTGCCGCCGGTATCGGCCTGTTCCTGGCGCTGATCGCCCTGCACAACGCCGGCATCGTCGTCAGCAACCCGGCGACCATGCTCGGCCTCGGCGACCTCAAGCAACCGGCACCGATCCTCGCCACCCTGGGCTTTGCCCTGATCGTCGCCCTCGAAGCCCTGAAGGTTCGCGGCGCCGTACTGATCGGCATCCTGGCGGTGACCATCACCTCTATCGCGATGGGCTTTACCCCGTTCGGCGGCGTCATGTCGATGCCACCGTCGCTGGCGCCGACCTTCCTGCAACTGGACATCAAAGGCGCACTGGACATCGGTCTGGTCAGTGTGATTTTCGCGTTCCTGTTCGTCGATCTGTTCGATAACTCCGGCACCCTGATCGGTGTGGCCAAGCGCGCCGGCCTGATGGGCAAGGATGGCCACATGCCAAAAATGGGCCGCGCCCTGATCGCCGACAGTACCGCGGCCATGGCCGGTTCCTTGCTGGGGACTTCAACGACGACCAGCTACATCGAATCCGCCGCTGGCGTGAGTGCCGGTGGCCGCACCGGCCTGACCGCTGTCGTGGTTGCGATCCTGTTCCTGCTGGCGTTGTTTTTCTCGCCATTGGCCGCCAGCGTTCCGGCGTTCGCCACGGCACCTGCCCTGCTGTTCGTCGCGGTACTGATGACATCCGGCCTGGCCGAAATAGACTGGGACGACATTACCGTTGCCGCACCGGTCGTGGTCACCGCCCTGGCCATGCCATTCACTTATTCCATCGCCAATGGCATCGCCTTCGGTTTCATTTCCTGGACCGCGATCAAACTGCTGTCCGGTCGCGGCCGTGAATTGAATTCGGCGCTGGTGATCCTGTCGATTCTGTTCGTGATCAAATTGGGTTGGTTCAACGCATGACTTTTGATACCCAGGCTTACGCCGTTCAACTCGAAGAAAAGGTCACGCGCCTGCGTGATCTCCTGGCCCCGTTCGATGCGCCAGAACCTGCCGTGTTCGACTCGCCGCTGCAGAACTTTCGCCTGCGCGCAGAATTTCGCCTGTGGCGCGAAGGCGGCGAGCGCCATTACGCAATGTTTTCCCAGGAAGACAAACGCACACCGATCCTGATCGAAGAATTTCCGATCGCCAGCCTGCGCATCAATCAGTTGATGCCGCAGCTCAAAGCGGCCTGGCAAGGCAGTGCGGCGCTGAGTCACAAGCTGTTCCAGGTGGAGTTCCTGACCACCCTGGCCGGCGATGCAATGATCACGCTGTGCTACCACCGTCCGCTGGACGAGCATTGGCACGCAGCCGCCTCGAAACTGGCAGCCGAGCTGAATGTCAGCGTCATCGGCCGCTCCAAGGGCAAGCGCGAAGTCATCGGTCATGATTACGTGATCGAGAAACTGGAGGTCGGTGGCCGCACGTTCAGCTACCGCCAGCCGGAAGGTGCGTTTACCCAGCCCAACGGCACGGTGAACCAGAAGATGCTCAACTGGGCTTATGACGCGCTGGGTGATCGAACTGACGATTTGCTGGAGCTGTATTGCGGCAACGGCAACTTCACCCTGCCGCTCGCGACTCGTGTGCGTAAGGTGCTGGCCACCGAAATCAGCAAGTCTTCGGTCAATGCGGCACTGAGCAATCTCAGCGATAACGCGGTGGATAACGTCACCCTGGTGCGCCTGTCCGCCGAGGAGCTGACCGAGGCGTTGAACGAAGTGCGCCCGTTCCGTCGCCTGCACGGCATCGACCTGAAGAGCTACGAGTTCGGTAGCGTCTTCGTCGACCCGCCCCGCGCGGGCATGGATCCGGACACCTGCGAACTGACCCGGCGCTTTGACAACATTCTGTACATTTCCTGCAATCCGCAAACGCTGGCGGCCAACATCGCCCAACTGCACGATACCCATCGCATCACTCGCTGTGCGATGTTCGATCAATTTCCGTGGACCCATCACATGGAATCCGGGGTGTTGTTGACCCGTCGTTGATCGCAGTTGCCGCCTACGAATCAGCCGTCGTCACGACGGCTTTTTTGTGGGCGCTCAAAGTGCCGATTTGCCCGAGCCGGGCTGCCAGTCGAGACGCCTGTATTTGTGTGGCGGAATTTGATAAATACAGAATCAGCCACTCCATTTGATCCCTGGTGTAATCAATCATGCAGCGACTATTCGACGATCTTCAACTGGGCAGCATCGAGCTGTTTTGCCTGGCCGCCGAGGCCGGTAGCTTCACCGCTGCCGCGCTGGTGGCCGGCGTGACGCCGGCAGCCGTGAGCCGATCGGTGTCGCGCATGGAAGAACGCCTGGGCGTGCGGCTGTTCGCACGCACCACCCGCAGCGTAAAACTGACCGACAGTGGCCGGCGGTACTACGAAGAGTGTCGCCAGGCGCTGGCGCAACTGGTCGAGGCCCAGCGCGAGGTCATGGGCCAGCAGCAGGAGCCTTCCGGCACCTTGCGCATCAGTATCCCCACCACGTATGCCCATCACCGCATCCTGCCGCTGCTGCCGGCGTTTCGGGAGCGCTTTCCGGCGGTGAAGGTCGAGTCGCACATCAGCAATCGCAATATCGATTTTGTTGGTGAAGGCTATGACATGGCCATCCGCGTACGGGCGATTCCGGATTCCGGCCTCATCGCCAGGCACCTGGAAGATGCAGCGTTGGTGATGATCGCCAGTCCCGACTACCTGAAACGTACCGGCACTCCGCAAACCCTGGACGACCTTGCGCAGCATGAATGCATTCAGTACGAACTGCCCAGCAGCGGCCGGCGCATTGCCTGGTTGTTCAACGACAATGGCGTGCAGCGCGAGATGCTTGCCGAAGGCAGCCTCAGTTGTTCCGACGACGTGCTCGGAGGCGTGACCCTGGCCAAACATGGGGCGGGGCTGTTTCAGACTTATCGCTTCATCGTCGAAAACGAATTGGCCGAGGGTTCGCTGGTGGAAGTGCTCAAGCCTTATGGCGGACGTTCGCGCCCATTCACCCTGCTTTATCCGCAAAGTCGTCATGTGCCGCTGCGATTGAGGGCTTTCATCGATTTTCTGGTCGAGCATCTTCCGCGCTGAAAAGATCGCAGCCTGCGGCAGCTCCACATTTGGAATGCGTTCTCCTGTAGGAGCTGGGTTGCCAGCGAAGGCGTCCGTTCAGCGATAAATATGTTGACTGACCCACCGCTTTCGCTGGCAAGCCAGCTCCTACAGGTTTTGCGCCAGACTTCAATCCCGAACACCCCACGATCTTTCCAATGTTCGATCACCGCACACAAAAACCGCAGTCGCTGTCTCTGCAATTGACCAAATTAACCATTCAGTACATTTTATCTCCACAGGCCGGAACCCTCGGCCGATTCCAAAAATAATAAGTGGAGACACGCGATGCCCCCTATCGTCCTGGTGCTCAACGGCCCCAACCTGAACCTGCTCGGTACCCGTGAACCGGCGACATACGGTCACGAAACCCTGGCCGATGTTTCGGCATTGTGCGCACGGGCCGCCGAAGAGTTCGGTCTGGCGGTGGAGTTTCGCCAGACCAATCATGAAGGCGAACTGCTGGACTGGATTCACGCCGCCCGCGGCCGTTGCGCTGGAATCGTCATCAACCCGGCGGCCTGGACCCACACCTCGGTGGCGATCCGCGATGCCTTGGTCGCCAGCGAGCTGCCGGTGATCGAAGTCCACCTCTCCAACGTCCATGCCCGCGAGCCATTCCGCCACCACAGCTTCGTTTCAGCCATTGCCACCGCAGTCATGGCCGGTTTCGGCAGCCACGGTTATCGCCTGGCGCTGGAACATTTCAGCCTGCGTTTGAAGGGGTGAACGCCATGAACCAGAACACTACCGTACTGGCCGGACTGATCGGCGCCGGCATCCAGGCTTCCCGCACCCCGGCACTGCACGAGCATGAAGGCGATGCCCAGGGTGTGCGCTACCTCTATCGCCTGATCGATCTCGAGCCGCTGAAACTCGACAGCAGTGCCTTGCCCGACCTGTTGTTGGCAGCCGAGCGCATGAACTTCACCGGTCTGAACATCACGTTTCCGTGCAAACAGACCATCATCCCGCTGCTCGACGAGCTGTCGCCGGAAGCCCGCGGTATCGGCGCCGTCAACACCGTGGTACTCAAGGATGGTAAACGTATTGGCCACAACACCGACTGCCTGGGTTTTGCCGAAGGTTTTCGCCGTGGCCTGCAGGGCGTAGCCCTTGAACGCGTGGTGCAAATGGGCGCAGGGGGCGCAGGCGCAGCGGTGGCCCATGCGTTATTGAGCGAAGGCGTACAGCTGCTCAGCATTTTTGATGTGGATACCCGCCGCGCGCAGTCGCTGGCGAACAACCTCAATCAACACTTCGGCGCTGGCCGCGCGGTCGCCGGGCATGATCTGCAGGGCACCCTGGCCGAGGCCGACGGCCTGGTGAACACCACGCCCATGGGCATGAAAAAACTGCCGGGCACGCCGGTGCCTGTAGAGATGATGCGAGGTGCGCTGTGGGTGGCGGAGATCGTTTATTTTCCGTTGGAAACCGAACTGTTGCGCAACGCCCGCGCCTTGGGTTGCCGGACACTGGATGGCGGCAACATGGCGGTGTTTCAGGCGGTGAAGGCGTTTGAACTGTTCAGCGGCATCGTGCCGGATGCGCAGCGGATGCTCGCGCATTTTCAGAGCATGAATGGCTAAAAAGCTTCGCGGGCAAGCCTCGCTCCTACAGGTTCCATGTTGCCCCTGTAGGAGCGAGCGATGCGGCGACCCGACTTGCCCGCGAAGGCGTCAGGCCTGCAGATATCTCAAAACCGACTCGCAGATCATCTCCCGATGACGCTGCTTGATGTTTTCGTCCGGCAAGTCGATCTGAAAAATCTCACCGAAGGTATGGCGGTTCGATACGCGATAGAAGCAGAACGAACTGATCAGCAAATGCACATCCAACGGCTCGAGCCCTGCACGGAACACGCCTTCCTCGGCCCCGCGACGCAAGATCTCGCCCAGTGAGTCGAGGATGGTGTTGTTCATCGCCTTGATCGCATCGGAGCGCTTCACATAGTCGGCGTTGTGAATGTTCTCGATGCAGACGATACGCACGAAATCGACGTTGCGGTCATGGTGATCGAAAGTGAACTCGACCAGTCGCCGAATCGCTTCCACCGGCGCCAGTTCAGCCAGGTGCAGACGGCTTTCGGTGCTGCGGATATCGCCGTAGAGTTTTTCCAACACCTCGACGTAGAGCTGTTCCTTACTGCCGAAGTAGTAATAGATCATGCGCTTGGAGGTGTGGATACGCTCGGCGATCGCATCGACGCGAGCGCCGGAAAGCCCCTGCTGGACGAACTCTGCAATGGCTTCTTGCAGAATGTTCTCGCGGGTCTTTTCCGGGTTGTTCTTGCGACTCTTGCGAGGCTCTGCAATTGGTTCGTCGGGCGCTGCTGAGAGTTCTGAAGTTATTGTCATTGCGGGCTCACGGCCATCACTGCACAGGCTGGCGATTATGGGCCGCGCCGCACAGTGAAGGAAGCCGCGCGGCAGCGGTTTAACCCCAAGTTTACGAATTTCCTACAACTTTGCCTGACGGATGGCACCACTGCGCGACTTGGCCATGGCTGCCAGCCGCACCGCCACGTTGGCCGCACCGTAACCGGCGTAGCCATTCTTGCGCTGGATGATTTCAAAGAAGAACCGTCCTTCAAACGGTTCGGTGTACACATGGAACAGCTCACCGCCCTGGGCATCGCGATCGTAAAGCACGTTGTAATACGCCAGCTCGCTGAGGAACTCGTCGTCGAAATCGAAGCGCGCCGCCAGGTCATCGTAATAATTGAGCGGGATATCCAGCAGCGGTACGCCTGCCTCCTTCGCACGACTGACCTCGGCAAAGATATCGTCGCAATCAAAAGCGATGTGATGCACGCCCGAGCCGCGATAACTCGACAGCGCGTGTGAAATCGCGGTATTGCGGTTCTCGGAAATATTCAGCGGCAAGCGGATCGAGCTGCAGCGGCTGCGCAACGCCCGGCTCTTCACCAGGCCATACGGGTCGGGCAGCACCACTTCATCATCCGCTTCGAAATCCAGCAGGCTCTTGTAGAACAGCACCCAACTGTCGAGGCTGTCGGCCGGCAACGCCATGGCCATGTGGTCGATGCGCTTGAGACCGCCACTGGCCACGGCTGTTGGCTGCAGATTGAAATCGGTGCCATAAACGTCGGCATCCTGGTCTACCAGATAAATCAGACTCCCGTCCGGCGCGCGGACGGCGGCCAGCTCCAGTTCATTGGGGCCGACCAGTCCGCGATACGGCTGACCTTTGTAGGCCACGGCCCGGGCCAACGCGCTGGCGCTGTCCTTGACGCGCACCGCGGTGGCGCACAGCGAGGGTCCATGCGCTTCAAAGAAGCTGTGGGCGAACGAATAAGGCTCGGAGTTGAGGATCAGGTTGATATCGCCCTGGCGCATCAGGCTCACACTCTTGGAGCGGTGTTGCCCGGCCTTGACGAAACCGAGTCGCTCCAGCCAATGGGATAGCTTGGCGCCAAGGCTTTCGTCCACGGCGAACTCGAGAAATTCGATGCCGTTGTATTGGCTGGCCTCGGGTGTCTCGAACAGGATATCGAGATTGGCCGGGGGGTTGGCTTCCTGCGCCAGACGCTCGCGGGTTTTCTCCTCCAGGTACAGCAAGGAACGCAGACCGTCGGCGGCGTTGGCCCGGGGCGGTGCCGCACGAAAACCATCGTTGAAGATCTCCAGCGACAACGGCCCGGTGTAGCCACTCTTGATGATCGGTGCGAGGAAGCCCGGCAAATCGAATTCGCCCTGGCCCGGGAAACACCGGAAATGCCGGCTCCACTCCAGCACGTCCATGGCCAGGATCGGTGCGTCGGCCATTTGCACAAAGAAAATCTTGTCGCCGGGAATGTCGGCGATGGCGCTCGGATCGCCTTTGAGCGACAGCGTGTGAAAGCTGTCCAGCAACACACCCAGATTCGGGTGATCCGCCTGACGGACGATGTTCCACACTTGTTGCCAAGTGTTCACATGCCGGCCCCAGGCCAACGCTTCGTAACCGATCCGCAGGCCACGGGCGCCCGCGTGTTCAGCCAGCAGGCGCAAGTCGTCGACGAGAATCTGCTCATCACCGATGGCGTCGGCCGAGGCGTTGCTGCACACCAGCACCAGGTCGGTACCCAGCTCCTGCATCAGGTCGAACTTGCGCTCGGCCCGTTCCAGGTTACGTGGCAGACGGTCGCGGCGGCAGCCTTCGAAGTCCCGGAAGGGTTGAAACAGGGTGATGGCGATCCCCAGATCGGCGCACATCTGCCTGATTTCCCGCGGGCTCCCGTCGTAGTAGAGAAGGTCGTTCTCGAAAATCTCCACACCATCAAAACCGGCGGCGGCAATGGCTTCGAGTTTTTCCGGCAGGGTACCGCTCAAGGACACGGTGGCAATGGAACGCTGCATATTTCGACTCCCGGTGGTGGAGACTATTTTGTTAGAGGCATCACTCGCTTTCTGTAGGAGCGCTTTACCGGCGATGGCGATCGTTCGGCCGCCATCGCCGGCAAGCCGGGCTCCTACAGTGAATTATTGGCTGCACGATCCCACACAGCAATTTAAAGTGTACTACCCAGTTAGTATTGCGTGCGATTATCGAACACAATGGCTGTTAGCGAATTGACGATTTTTTGCCCAATGCGCAACATCGGCATCACATCGAGTCCGGGCATGAACCCGGTCTCAGTAATCAAAAGACCCTGAACACCACATAAAAATTTCAAAAAACGGGTATACGCTCATGCACTCATTCAACGCCTTGCCCCCTCGCTCGAATTCCCACACGCCCTGCCTGGCGTCCATCCGAACGTCTCGTGCCTCAGGCCGAAACGTGCCGCTCGCTGAATAACGCGCTTTCGTCAACAGACCAAAGCACCGCAGCCGATCAATCGCCCCGCGTCTATCGCCACCGATTGATCACGCGCCCTTGAAGTCCCGACGAGCTTCGCTTGTCAGTCATTGAACGGATGGCACAGATGATTCCTTCTCAGAGTTCACGCATGGCTCCGGCCATCGGTACCGCCGGCGGCATCGGCGACAAGATCCGCGGCGCCATGGCGGTCGGCAAAACCCGTTGGGGCATGCTGGCGCTGGTGTTTTTCGCCACCACCCTGAACTACATCGACCGCGCCGCACTGGGCGTGATGCAGCCGATCCTGGCCAAGGAAATGAGCTGGACGGCGATGGACTACGCCAACATCAACTTCTGGTTCCAGGTCGGCTACGCCATCGGCTTCGTGCTGCAAGGCCGGTTGATCGACCGGGTCGGCGTGAAACGCGTGTTCTTCTGCGCGGTATTGCTCTGGAGCCTGGCCACGGGTGCCCACGGCCTGGCCACATCGGCGGTCGGTTTCATGGTCTGCCGCTTCATCCTGGGCCTGACCGAAGCCGCCAACTACCCGGCCTGCGTGAAAACCACGCGGTTGTGGTTCCCGGCCGGCGAACGTGCCGTGGCCACCGGCATCTTCAATGCCGGCACCAACGTCGGTGCGATGTTCACGCCGATGCTGCTGCCGCTGATCCTCCACGTGTGGGGCTGGCAGGCCGCGTTCCTGTGTATGGCGTCACTGGGCGGGATCTGGTTGCTGTTCTGGGGCTTGAAGTACTTCAACCCGGAGGATCACCCAAGCGTTAAACAATCGGAACTGGACTACATCCAGAACGAAGTCGAACCCGAGCAGACCCGCGTGCCGTTCTCGACAATCCTGCGCATGCGTGGCACCTGGGCCTTCGCCCTCGCCTACTCGATGACCGCGCCGGTGTTCTGGTTCTACCTCTACTGGCTGCCACCGTTCCTCAATCAGCAATACAACCTGGGGATCAACGTGACCCAGATGGGTATTCCGCTGATCATCATCTACCTGACGGCCGACTTCGGCAGCGTCGGCGGCGGGATCCTGTCCTCGTTCCTGATCGGCCGCGGAATGAACGCGATCAAGGCGCGACTGCTGTCCATGTTCCTGTTCGCCTGCTGCATCATCGGCGTGGTCATGGCGGCAGGTTCGAGCAATCTGTGGGTTGCCGTGGCCGCCATTTCCCTGGCCATCGGTGCGCACCAGGCCTGGACGGCGAACATCTGGAGCCTGGTGATGGACTACACGCCCAAGCACATGATGAGTACGGTGTTCGGTTTCGGCGGCATGTGCGCCGCCATCGGCGGGATGTTCATGACCCAGTTGGTCGGCCACATCCTGACCGTTACCAACAACAATTACACGGTGCTGTTCACCCTGATTCCGGCGATGTACTTCATCGCGCTGATCTGGATGTACTTCATGGCACCGCGCAAGATTCCTACCGTCATCGACTGATACCCCGACGCCCCCTTGTAGGAGCGAGCTTGCTCGCGATGGTCGTCAACGATAACGCTGCAAGCCTGACACCCCGCAGCGTTCTCAAGTCCATCGCGAGCAAGCTCGCTCCTACACAGGTCGCTCACCGTTTCATCGACGGCTTTGTTGCCAGGCCGCCGCCAACCCGCTGCAGCAAATCACCGCGATCCCGACCACAGTGGTCAGGGTCGGCGTGTGGGCAAACAGCAACCAGCCCAGCAAACCGGCAAAGACAATCTGACAATAGCCGAACGGCGCCAGCAGTGCGGGTGCGGCGTGACGGAAAGCCTGGGTCAAAAACAGGTGCGCCGTCATCCCGCAAGCCCCCAGTGCCA
This sequence comes from Pseudomonas sp. VI4.1, assembly GCF_002029345.1. Classification (NCBI taxonomy): domain Bacteria; kingdom Pseudomonadati; phylum Pseudomonadota; class Gammaproteobacteria; order Pseudomonadales; family Pseudomonadaceae; genus Pseudomonas; species Pseudomonas sp. VI4.1. The sequence goes on along the minus strand of NZ_MULM01000184.1, from coordinate 203,549 downwards.
CCATCATCAAACCGTGCCCAAAGCTGGGCACTTGCCAGAAGAACGGCACCAGCGCGCTCATCACCAAGGTGTTGCACAGGCCGGCGAAGAAGTTGCTGGTGGTCGGGCTGTCGATCTTGCTGAGTTTGCGGGTGAGCAATTGATAGAAGCAGAAAAACAATGCCGAGCAGAGCGGCAACAACACGGCTGGCGTGAACAGGTCGCCGCCGGGGTGGACAATGATCACTACGCCGATAAATCCGCAAATCACCGCGATCCATTGGCCCCGGGTGACGCGCTCGCCTAACAGCGGCACCGACAGCGCGGTCACCAGGACCGGGGCAAGAAAGTTGACTGCCGTGGCTTCGGCCAACGGGATGTACTGCAGACCGGTGGTGAAAAACAAACTGGTGCCCAGCAGGCACAACGACCTGAGCAACTGCAGTAACGGCCGTCTGGTGCGCAGGACACTCAGCCCGGATTGCGGCAGAAAAATCCCGGCCATCAACAAGGTGTGAACCAGGTATCGGGCCCAGACCACCATGATGATCGGGTAGAACCCTGAAAGATATTTCGACAACGCGTCATGGCTGGAAAACAGAAAGGTCGCGACAACGATCAGCATGATCCCCTTGAAGGGCTGATTGACGCCGGAAAGCGGGGTGCTGAGGGTCATTGGGTTTCCTTACTTAAAGTCAAAAGCTTCGCGGGCAAGCCATAATGCCGATTGTAGGAGCGAGCTTGCTCGCGATGGACGTTAACGATAACGAGTATCGTCTGGATAAACGCGTCGCACTGATGTCCATCGCGAGCAAGCTCGCTCCTACAAAAGGCTTGCCCGGCGCAGCACCGATTACAGCCGCGCCATCAGTTCACGGGTTTTATCCAGCGCCATCTGCGCCCGTTGTAACCCACTCACGCCCTGCTCCAGCAACTGCACGGTGGGGATCTCCAGGCTCAACGCAATATTGGCTGGAAGACACTGCAACAACCCCGCCAGATCACAATCACCGTCCCCCGGAAAGCGCCGCTCATTACGTGCCTGGCGCAGAATCTCCGCCATGTCCGTCGGCCGCGGCCCCGCGACGTCGCACAACTGGGCATACCGTAACCGTGACGGGGCAACCCTGGCCAAGTCTTCCAGCCGCGACTGCGAACGATCGAAATGGAACGCGTCCACCAACACCCCGCCATTTGCTCGATCGGCATTTTCGACGATACGCACTGCTTGTTCGAGATTGCGTGCATCGGTCCATGGCATGAATTCCAGGTGCGGATGAAGGCCGTAGGGAGCCGCCAGGTCACAAAGTCTTGCGAAGTTTTCGGTGAGCCGCTGCTCGTCAGAATCGTTACCCGCTACCAGTAATTCAGTCGCACCGAATTCGGCGCCTACGGCCAGAATCTTCTCGAAACCAGCGACGACCGTGTCTGGCTTGAGCCGCAGGATTTCCACGTCCAGCACACGAACGCCGGTATCGCGCAAACGCTCCAGAGTCCTGCGGCGTAAATCATCATCGACTACCAGCGCAAAGTGATGTTCTTCAGGTGTCGCCGGTACCAGCCGCAGTCCGACATGACTGTAGCCTGCTCGCGCCGCGACCTCGACCATTTCTGGCGGCGACAACTCCAGTACCGTCAGACTCGCCAGGGAATAAATCCGTTCATTCATGTGCATCCCTCGAGAGGGCCACCGATTGTGGTCCGGGATTGGCGACTGCGCACAAGGACGCTTGCGTCAGAGGCTGTAAAGGCTGGCGATGCTGCTGGCCCATGTTGCCAGCACAGATCAAGGCGATAGGAAGGGGGCGATATCAAGGTGCGGTCCTCATGCGATTATTGTTGGAAGGTTGGACCTCAACAATTTAGAACCCGGTTCCAGATTCTTACACAGATAAGGATCGAAAGTGTTCGAACAACGCACATTTTTGGGCGTTTGAAATCACATTGCATTAGCGGCGCGTCCAGGTTAACTGAACAACTCGGACGCCTGACTCGCCGCAGACAACTCCTCGGTGTACTTCAACAATAACGGGGCCAACTCATGCAACCTCGCCCCCGGCATCCGCGCGCTCGGGCCGGCGATGCTGAGTACTCCGATCACCCGGCCATCGCCCGGATGCCTTACCACCGCCGCAATCGCCGAAGTCCCCACGGCCGAACTCTCCTCGACCCAGGCGTAACCCTGCTCCCGCGCCAGACGCAGCCGTTCCAGCAACTCGATGTTGGAGCGCGGTGCATTCGGCCCCAGGTCTTTCGGGCGGTCACTGCCCTGGCGTTCCACCAGCGACAGGGCTTCGGCATCGCTCATGCTCGCCAGCCACGCATGCCCCGACGCGGTATAGAACAGCGGCGCTTCACGGCCCATATCCGGGTCGTATCGCAGACCGGAGCGGGCGCCCTGGGATTTGGCGATCCAGGTCTGTCGCTCGCCTTCGATCACCCCAAGTCGCACCAGCTCCCCGGTTTCCCGAGCCAGGCGATCGAGCACCGGCTGCACGATATCGGCGCCGCTGCTCGACAGATAACGGAACCCCATCGCCACCAGTTTGGTGGACAGGTGATAACGCAAATTCTCCGGATTCTGCCGTACGTAGCCCAGCCGGATCAGTTCGGCGAGCAGGCGATGGGTTGCGCTTTTGGGGATATCCAGTTGCTCTGCCAGCGTTTGCATCGGCAGACCGCGAGGGTCGCTGGTGAGACTTTCCAGCACACTGAAAACACGTTCGATCTGACTGCCGGCCATGAGAGGCTCCCTGCAAAATGTGTCCGATTCTAAAAGACAAACCGCCCAATGCGAAATCTGGAACCCGCTGTCCGATAACCGCCCGTTTTGCGCGGTCGATGGTTGCCGAATCAGAGCGTGCCCGTATATTTTCTGGAATCAAATTCTAAAAATATGAGTTTCAAACATGCCTGCCGAACCACACAACGCTGCGGATATTGACTGCGACGTGCTGATCATTGGCTCCGGTGCAGCCGGACTGTCTGCGGCAGTCACTGCTGCATGGCATGGCCTGAACGTCATTGTGGTCGAGAAAGACTCGGTGTTTGGCGGCGCCACGGCGTGGTCCGGTGGATGGGCGTGGGTGCCGTGCAATCCCCTGGCCCGTCGCGCGGGTATCGTCGAAGACGTCGAGCAACCGCGCACCTACCTGAAACATGAACTGGGCGAGCGTTACGAGCCAACGATGATAAATGCGTTTCTCGAGGCCGGCCCGCGAATGGTCGCGTTCTTCGAACAGCACACCTCGTTGCAGTTCGCTGACGGCAATGCGATTGCCGACATCCATGGCGACACTCCAGGAGCCGGCACCGGCGGACGCTCGGTGATCGCTGCGCCTTATGACGGACGAAAAGTCGGCAAGCTGCTCAAGCGTCTGCGCAAAACCATGCGCGAAACTTCGTTCATGGGCATGCCGATCATGGCGGGCGCGGACCTTGGTGCGTTTCTCAACCTTACACGCTCGCTGTCGGCAGCCTGGCATGTGACCCGGCGCGTTACCCGTCACCTGCTCGACCTCGCCATTCATGGCCGGGCGATGCAGCTGGTCAACGGCGTGGCGCTGGTGGCCCGGCTGGCAAAGTCCGCCGAAGACCTTGGCGTGTTGCTTTGGGAATCGGCGCCGGTGACCGAGTTATTGCAAGAGGGCGATCACGTCCGGGGCGCGGTGATCAATACCGCCCAGCGCAAGATCCGCATCCATGCGCGCAAGGCAGTGGTGCTCGCCGCCGGTGGTTTCGCCAATGACATCGAGCGGCGCAAGGCCTTGTTCCCGCGCACACCCACAGGTCATGAACATTGGGCATTGCCGCCCTCAAGCGTCAGTGGCGATGGTCTGCGCCTGGGCGAAAGCGCCGGCGCCCGGGTCAACACCAACATGGCATCGCCCGTGGCCTGGGCACCGGTTTCGCAAGTGCCGCACAAAGATGGCAGCATCGGCCACTTCCCGCACATCATCGAGCGCGGTAAACCGGGGATCATCGGGGTGTTGAGCAACGGTCAGCGCTTCGTCAACGAAGCCAACGGCTACTACGACTATGTGACGGCCATGGTCGCTGCCGCACCGCAGGGCGAGGAAGTCGCCTCCTGGTTGATCTGCAGCCACGGTTTTCAGCGGCGCTATGGCCTCGGAATTTCCCGGCCGTTTCCGGTGCCTCTGTCACCCTTTATCCGCAGCGGCTATCTGAAAACCGGTAAGACCCTGGAGGCATTGGCGCGGGCCTGCGGCATCGACCCGAATGGCTTGCGCAGCACCGTGGCGCAATACAACCACCACGCGCGCAACGGGGAGGATCCCGCGTTCGGTCGCGGTTCGACACCCTACAACCGCAAGCAGGGGGATGCGTTGCAGCACCCCAATCCTTGCCTCGCACCGATCGAACAAGGCCCGTTCTATGCCGTGAAGGTCCAGCCCGGCTGCTTCGGCACCTTCGCCGGCCTGAAGGTCAACGCACACGCCCAGGTCCTCGATTCATCAGGACAGCCCATCACCGGGCTATACGCCGCGGGCGGCGATATGGCCAGCATCATGGGCGGGCACTACCCCGCCGGCGGCATCAATCTCGGCCCGGCGCTGACGTTCGGCTACATCGCCGCACGACATATCGCAGGCATTACAGCTGACGAACAGGAGATCGACCATGCAGCACATCGTTAACAACCCTTACACATTTCACCCACATATCTTTGGCAGTGCGGTTATTCATGGATCCGGCGATACACGCCCCATCATCCAAGAGAGACCGCAACCATGTTATGGAACAAGGCAAGACGCAGCGACAACGTGAACGACACTCGCAAGGGCAAGGATGCCCGCACACTCACAGGGAAAACGCTGGGCACCGGACTGGCTGTCGTCGCACTGGCAAGCGCAGGACTTTATTCGACACTGGGGACGACACCGGACGAGACGCCCCTCATCTCCTCAAACACCCTCAACCCACCCGACGTCGTTCTTTCAATTGCCACCGAGGATCTGCAACTGAAGTTTGTACAGTCAGTACTGGGCGATACCGAAGACACCTGGAAACAACTTTTTGCGCAAACCGGGCGGCACTACCCGCCACCCACCCTGACGCTGTTCGACAATGGCGTGGTCTCGGGATGCGGCTACGCCAGCTCCGCCAGTGGTCCGTTCTACTGCCCGGGTGACCGGCAGCTGTACCTCGACCTGGCGTTCTTCGCCAAACTGGAGCAGCAGTTCTCAGTGGTCGGTGACTTCGCACGGGCTTACATCATCGCTCATGAGGTCAGCCATCACGTGCAACTCGAGCTGGGACTTTCCGAACCCTTCGAGAAGGCCTTGCTCGACCAGCAACCCGTCGCCGGCGATGGCGGCCTGGAGGTGCGTGCGGAGTTGCAGGCCGATTGCCTGGCCGGCGTCTGGGCGTACCATGCACAGGAACGCCTGGACTGGCTGGAGCCTGGCGATATCGAGGCCGCCTTGCAGGCCGCGGCCGCCTTCGGTGACGACAGCCTGCAACGCTCCCGAAACCATACAGTCCGGCCAGAGACGTTCAGTCACGGCACTTCGCAGCAGCGCGCGGACTGGTTCAGAGCCGGTTTCGCCACCGGCCGGACCGACGCTTGCGACACCTTCGCCGCCGTCGACCTTTAACCCATCCGTCAACCAAGAGGTCAAAGTCACCGCCTGCACAGAACCGGCGCCGCTCCAGGCTGTCTGACGACCGGACTGGCGCCGCTTTCACTCACCAGCAACACTCACCACCAAGCGCCTTCATCAAGCAACAAAAGAGGATCCCCCACATGCTATGGAAAAAAGGCCGACGCAGCGACAACGTGGTCGATGCCCGGGGCGATGATGCCGGCGGCGGTGGCGGGATGCGTTTCGGTGGCGGCAAGGGCCTGAGCCTGACGGCGATCGTGCTGATCGTCGGGATCGGCTGGCTCACCGGCCAGGACCCCTTGCAGATCCTCGGGCAACTCACCGGGCAGATGAGCGATCAATCGGCGCCGGCGCCGACGCAAACCCGCAAGGCGCCACCGGCCAATGATGAAGGGGCCGAATTCGTGCGCTCGATCCTGGGCGATACCGAAGACACCTGGCGGCAGATTTTCCAGCAGGCCGACCGTCAATACAAGGACCCGACCCTGGTGCTGTTCAGCAACCGCGTCAACTCGGCATGCGGCCTGGCGACGTCGGCCACCGGTCCGTTCTATTGCCCGGCGGACCAGAAAGTCTACCTGGACACGAGCTTCTTCCAGGAGATGTCCCAACGCTTTTCCGCTGCGGGCGATTTCGCGCAGGCCTACGTGATCGCTCACGAAGTCGGGCATCACGTGCAGACCTTGCTCGGCGTATCGGCGAAAATTCAGACCGCACGCCAACAAGGCCGGCAGATGGAAGGTGATGGTGGCTTGCTGGTGCGCCAGGAACTCCAGGCCGATTGCCTGGCCGGGGTCTGGGCCCATAATGCCCAGCAACGCCTGAACTGGCTGGAACCGGGGGACATCGAAGAAGCCTTGAACGCCGCCAACGCCATTGGCGACGACCGCCTGCAACAGCAAGGCCAGGGTCGCGTGGTGCCGGACTCGTTTACCCATGGTACGTCGGCGCAAAGGGTGCGCTGGTTCAAAACCGGATTCGCCCAGGGCCAGGTCGGCCAGTGCGATACCTTTGCGGCGAAAAACCTGTGATGAAAACGTGGCTGCTGGCTCTACTGTTCACCTGCGCAAGCACCCAGGCTGCCGAGCAGGGGGTCAAGGAACTCAGCCCCGGTCGCCTGCTGTTGACCTCGGGTGAGATCGCGGTGGGCATCGGCCCGGCACCGACGAAAATCGAACGGGTGCTGATCATCATCCATGGCCGCCTGCGCAATGCCGAAACCTATCGCCAGAGTGCAGAACACGCGGCTGAACGGGCAGGACAAAGCGCGACCACCCTGGTGATTGCGCCGCAATTTCTCAATGAGTCCGACGTCGCGCGCCATCCAGTGGCTGACAGCGTATTGCGCTGGCAGGGCAATGACTGGATGGCTGGCGGCGTGTCCACCGCTCCGTTCAACCTGAGTTCTTATGCGGCACTCGACGAAGTCGTCGCCCGAATCGGCGATCGTCGACAGTTTCCCGATGTGAAGCAGGTCATCATCGCCGGTCACTCCGGTGGCGCCCAGGTGGTTCAGCGCTATGCGTTGCTGGGTCACGATCAGCCCGAGCTCAAGGCGGCCGGCGTGCAACTGCGTTACGTCGTCGCCAATCCGTCTTCTTATGCGTACTTCGATGAACGTCGGCCCGTGGCATTCAGTCACGCCGGTTGCCCGGATTTCAATCGCTGGAAGTACGGGCTGGCGGATCTACCCGCCTATGCCGAGGGCCAAACGCCCGCGCAGCTGAAGGACAACTACGCCCAGCGTGACATCGTTTACCTGCTGGGGCAGCAGGACACCGACCCGAATCATCCGGCGCTGGATAAACGCTGTGAGGCAAAAGCCCAAGGGGCGAATCGCCTGGCTCGCGGGCGCAATTATTTTGATTATCTGAAGCGGCTGTATCCTCAAGGGATGAATCAGCAGCTGATCGAAGTGCCAGGGGTCGGGCATGATGGGGACGGGATGTTCAATTCGCCTGAGGGGCAGAAGGCTTTGTTTGGTCAGTGAGTTTTTGTGGTGTCTGATCTGACGCCTTCGCGGGCAAGCCTCGCTCCTACACTCGTAGGAGCGAGGCTTGCCCGCGAAGAGGCCCTCATGCGAACAACATATCCCGCAACACCCCACAATCCGCCGCATGCCAGTCAGTCAACTCCGGCCACGGATTATCCGGCAGATTCACCAGCACCGTCCGCGCACCGGCCGCGCGACCGCAATCCAGGTCGAAGCGGTAATCGCCGACCATCACCATCTCGCTCGCCGGTACGTTCCAGGCCTCGGCCAGTTTCAGCAAACCGCCCGGATGAGGTTTGGGCGGCGCTTCATCACGGCCCAGCACATCCTCCACCGCGAAGCAGTCGGCCAGGCCGATCGCCTCCAGCGTGACGTGCGCCAGCTCCCGGGCATTGCGCGTGAGAATGCCCAGGCGATAACCCCGTCCGGCCAGCTCACGCACCAGCGCCACCGCCCCCGGCGCCGCTGTCGAACCCAGCGCCAGGTCGCGTTCGTGCTCCAGCAACCAGGCGTGCTTGGCCGCCGCTTCATCGGCCGGCAGCGCGGCGAGGTGGGTCAGGATGTCGTCTTCGGCAGGGATCGCCAACGCCACGCGGATTGCCGCAAAGTCATGCACAGCCACGGTCAGGGTGCCGTCCATGTCGAACACCCAGTGCCGCACCTCGGCCAGGCTCATGCCCAATCCTTGCGGTGACGAATCAGGCCTTCCTGAGTGGCCGAAGCCACCAGCTGCCCGGCACGATTGAACACGCTGCCGCGGGAGAAGCCACGGGAATTGCCGGCCCATGGGCTGTCCATCGCGTACAGCAACCAGTCATCGGCGCGCAGATCGGCATGGAACCACAGGGCGTGGTCAAGGCTGGCCACCTGCATGTCCTTGTGCCAGACCGATTTGCCATGGGGCTGCATCGAGGTGGTCAACAGACCGAAGTCCGAGGCGTAGGCCAACAGGTATTTATGCAGTGCGGGGGAATCGGCCAAGGCACCGTCGGCGCGAAACCAGACGTACTTGACCGGGTCGGACGGGGCGGGGTTGTAGGGATCTTCCTCGGTGACCGGCCGGAATTCGATCGGCTTCGGGCACAGCAATTTTTCGCGCATGTGTTCAGGGATCAGGTGCGCGCGCTGCTGGGTGAGTTCCAGTTCTGACGGCAGGTTTTCCGGACCGACCACTATCGGCATCACGCTCTGGTGCTGGAAACCTTCTTCGTCGTACTGAAACGACGCGCTGCAGGTGAAGATCGGGTTGCCCTTCTGGATCGCCGTCACCCGACGTGTACTGAAGCTGCCGCCGTCCCGCACCCGGTCGACCTGATAGACCACCGGCAACCCGGCATCGCCCGGACGCAGGAAATAACCGTGCATCGAATGCACATGGCGCGCTTCTTCGACGGTCTGGCTGGCTGCGGACAGGGACTGACCGAGCACCTGGCCACCGAACAGCTGACGAAAACCCAGGTCCTGGCTACGCCCGCGGAACAGGTTTTCTTCGATCGGCTCCAGGGTCAGCAAGTCGACCAGATCATCCAACACTTGGCTCATTCAGACGCTCCTCACATAACGCAATGCCGCGCAGTCTTGGCTGCGGCGGTCGATTCAATTTCCGGCCAGGGCCCATGAGGGCCATTGTAAACGTCCGTGCCCGCTTATCCATGCAAGGTTTGCAGCCATTGTTCACGAGTGATGCGGTACAGCACATGGTGACGCAGGGGATGACCGATCGCGAGCCTGGGGTGGTCAAAATCATCGGCTGAATCATGGTGCATGCCGATCGCCTGCATGACTTTCTGCGAAGGCATGTTGGTGGCGGTGGTGAAAGACACGACCTCATTCAGTGCCAACCGGTCAAAGCCACAGCGCAGAGCGGTCCACGCCGCCTCACTGGCGTAGCCCAGGCCCCAATGCTCGCGGGCCAGGCGCCAGCCGATTTCGGTGGCCGGGGTGAACGGCGCATCGAAGCCGACCTCACCCAATCCGGTAAACCCGATGAATGCGCCGGTGTCCTTGCGCTCCAGCGCCCAGAGACCGAAGCCACGCTCGGCAAAGTGGCCACGGATCCGCCCGATCAGCGCAGCACTGTCCAGCCGACTCAAGGGCGCCGGAAAATAGCGCATCACCTGCGGATCGGCGCACATCGCCGCAAACGCCGGCAAATCCTCGTCACACCACTGCCGCAACAGCAGTCGCGCGCTCTCGAGTTCACGTATCGGCTCCATCGTATTCCCCCTTTCCCATGCCGCAAGTCTAGATCGCTGGTAGGATCCTTGATTCATTCCTACATGCCTTCCTCGATAAATCAGTCATGCCCCTGCCGTTGATCTACCACGAAGACTACAGCCCCGAGTTCCCGGCGGATCACCGCTTCCCCATGGACAAGTTTCGCCTGCTGCGCGATCACCTGGTGGACAGCGGACTGACCCGAGACACCGACCTGCTGCGCCCGGACCTCTGCCCGCCAGAGATTCTCGCCCTCGCTCATGACCCTGCGTATATCGAACGCTACATGGGCGGCGAGTTGTCCCGCGAAGACCAGCGGCGTCTCGGCCTGCCCTGGAGCGAAGCCCTGGCCCGGCGTACGGTGCGGGCGGTTGGCGGTTCCCTGCTGGCGGCCGAGCAGGCGCTGGAACATGGTTTGGCCTGTCATCTGGCGGGCGGCACCCACCATGCGCACTACGACCATCCCGCCGGGTTCTGCATCTTCAATGACCTGGCGGTGATCAGTCATTTCCTGCTGGAAAGCGGCCGGGTGAATCGGGTGCTGATCTTCGACTGCGATGTGCATCAGGGTGACGGGACTGCACGGATCCTGCACAACACCCCGGAGGCCATCACCGTTTCCCTGCACTGCGAAAAGAATTTTCCTGCACGCAAGGCCGAAAGCGACTGGGACATTCCCCTGCCAATGGGCATGGGCGATGCGGACTACCTGAGGGTCGTGGACGATGCGCTCAACTACTTGCTGCCGCTCTACCAGCCTGATCTGGTGCTGTATGACGCCGGTGTCGATGTGCACAAGGATGACGCACTCGGCTACCTGAAACTGACGGACGAAGGCGTCGCCGCCCGCGATGAAAGCGTGATGCGGCATTGCCTGGGCCGGGATATTCCGGTGATGGGGGTGATCGGCGGCGGCTACAGCAAGGACCGCAAGGCCCTGGCGCGTCGTCATGGGATCCTGCATCACAGCGCCCAAAGGGTCTGGCAGTCATCAGGTTGTCATTGAGATGTGGGTCTTTACCCACAATGGCTGTGGAACCGCCTGTGGATAACCTGAGTGAAAGAGGCTGCAGGCCATGCGGGGTATAGGCTTCAGAGCGGTGGTTGTTTTTTGATCAGCCGTCTGAATACACCAAAGTTCAAATGTGGGAGCGGGATTGCTCGCGAAGGCGGTGGGTCAGTCGAAATCAATGCTGAATGAAAAATCGCCTTCGCGAGCAAGCCCGCTCCCACATTTGATCTCTGCGGTAGAATGCCCGGCTTCATTCGCCGAACCGCAGTGCATTCCATGACTCAGCCCTCGACTCCCCTCCCCCCTCACGTCGCCATCATCGGCGGTGGCCCCGCCGGCCTGATGGCGGCTGAAGTGTTGAGCCAGGCCGGGATCAAGGTCGACCTGTACGACGGCATGCCTTCGGTCGGGCGCAAATTCCTGCTGGCCGGAGTCGGCGGCATGAACATCACCCATTCCGAAGCCTATCCGGCGTTCCTTTCACGCTATGCCGAACGGGCGCCGCAGATTGCGCCGCTGCTGCGCTCATTCGGCGCCGACGCACTGTGCCAATGGATCCATGACCTGGGCATCGAGACCTTCGTCGGCAGCTCCGGCCGGGTGTTTCCCACCGACATGAAAGCCGCGCCCCTGTTACGCGCCTGGCTCAAACGCCTGCGAGACGCAGGGGTCGTTATCCACACCCGCCACCGCTGGCTCGGCTGGAATGGCGATGGCAGCCTGAAAGTGTCCTGCCCCGATGGCGAAAAAGCCCTTCAACCCGACGCAACCTTGTTGGCCCTCGGCGGCGGCAGCTGGTCGCGCCTCGGTTCGGACGGTGCCTGGATGCTGCCGCTGGAACAGCGCGGCGTGGCACTGGCGCCGTTGCAACCAAGCAATTGCGGCTTCGAAGTGCAGGCCTGGAGCGAGTTGATGGTGAGTAAATTCGCCGGCGCGCCGCTGAAAAATATCGCGATCGGGCTGAATGACGACGTCCCGAGGCTCGGGGAATGTGTGATGACAGCGACGGGGATTGAAGGCAGCCTGATCTACGCCCTGTCTGCACCGATCCGCGAAGCCATCAACCTGCAGGGCTCGGCGACTATCCATCTCGACCTGTTGCCGGGCAGGCCTGTGGATAAGGTTGAAGCGGCGCTGAGCGAACCACGGGGTTCGCGCTCCATGGCCAAACACCTGCACAGTCAGCTTGGGCTCGATGGCGTGAAAGCGGCGTTGCTACGGGAGGTGACGGCGGCCGAATGTTTCGCTGATCCGGCATCGCTGGCCAGATCGATCAAGGCATTGCCACTGACGTTGGTGAAAACCCGTCCACTGGACGAGGCCATCAGCAGCGCTGGTGGGGTGATGTTCGAAGCGATGGATGAGCGTTTGATGCTCAAGCAGTTGCCTGGTGTGTTCTGTGCCGGAGAGATGCTGGATTGGGAAGCGCCGACGGGCGGCTATCTGCTGACCGCGTGTTTCGCCAGTGGGCGGGCGGCCGGGTTGGGGATGGTGGAGTGGTTGCAGCGCAAGGGCTGAAGACCGCGCCACGCCCTTCGCGAGCAAGCTTGCTCCTACAGGTGACCGAGTTCTTCCAGAGAGAATTCGGTCACCTGTAGGAGCAAGCTTGCTCGCGAAGGCGGCTTAACTGATGCCGCATTAAATCAAGGCTTACGCTTACGCGGCCCAGTGTTGAACACCGGCACCTTCCGCACAGGCTTGATCGAAGGTTCCGGCGCCGACGCATCACCGCTCTCGACCCATTTACCCAGGTTGCGCTTGCCGCCGCCCGAGGTTTTCGGCTTTTTCGGTTTTTTCGGTTTCTTGACCACCTGACCGCTGGCATCGGTATCCGGCACCCGATGCTCGGGTTCGAAATCCTGTTCCATCTGGCGAGTCAGCGTCTGACGGGTCAAGGTCTCGATGGCCGACAGCAGGTTCACTTCATCGGCGCACACCAGGGAAATGGCCTCCCCGGTTGCACCCGCGCGGCCAGTACGGCCGATCCGGTGGATATAGTCTTCGGCCACGATCGGCAGGTCGAAATTGACCACCAACGGCAAGTCTTCGATATCCAGGCCACGGGCCGCGACGTCGGTGGCTACCAGGATCTGCACTTCGCTGGCTTTGAAACGGTCCAGTGCGCGCTGGCGGGTTGCCTGGGGTTTGTCGCCATGGATGCCATCGGCATTGATGCCCAGGCCCTGGAGTTTTTCCACCAGGGCGTCCACGCCATTACGGGTCTTGGCGAACACCAGCACCTGCTTCCACTTGCCCTTGCGCATCAAGTGCACGAACAGCTCCGGCTTGCGCTTCTTGTCCACCGTGACCACCCACTGTTTAACAGTGTTGGCCGCCACGTTGCGCGGGCTGACTTCAATGCTCAGTGGATCGTTGAGCATTTGCCCGGCAAGCAGGCGGATCGCGTCGGAGAAGGTCGCGGAGAACAACAGCGTCTGACGTTTCTTCGGCAACACCCGGTAAATGTTCCCCAGCTCCTCGGAAAAGCCCAGGTCGAGCATGCGATCGGCTTCGTCCAGCACCAGGGTTTGCAGCTGGTTGAACTTCAGCGCGTTCTGCCGGAACAGGTCAAGCAAGCGCCCCGGCGTTGCCACCAACAGGTCGACGCCTTTGCGCAGTTTCATCATTTGCGGGTTGATGCTGACGCCGCCATACACCGCATAGGTGCTCAACGGCAGGTTCTCGGCGTACTGGCGCACCGCCTCATGAACCTGTTCAGCCAGTTCGCGAGTGGGCACCAGGATCAGGGCACGCACCGAATTGGCGGTGACTTTCGGACCTTCCATGGCCAGCAATTGCAGGAGCGGCAGGGCGAAACCGGCGGTCTTGCCAGTGCCGGTCTGGGCGGCAGCCATCAGGTCGCGACCGTCCAGCACTGCCGGAATGGCTTGCGCCTGAACCGGCGTCGGGGTCTGGTAGCCGAGCGTCTCGAGAGAGCGCAGCAAGGGTTCGATCAGGCCAAGGGAGGCGAAAGTCATGGGATTACCGTAGGAAAATTCAGCGCGGTTGTGCAAAACGTGTGTGCAATGGCGCGCAGTTTACCCTAATTCACGCTCGATTCTGTCCGTACCACCGCAGCAGGTCGTTCGGGAGCCCGGCGCCACTGCGGCAAACCGATCAGCACCACGGCACTGATGATCACCAACATCGCCAACGCTTCTTCGATACCAATGGTCTCGCCCACAAACACGATCCCCAGCAACACCGCCACCGCCGGGTTGACGTAGGCATAACTGGTGGCCGCCGCCGGACGCACGTTTTTCAACAGGTACATGTAAGCGTTGAAGGCGATGATCGAGCCGAAGAACGTCAGGTAGGCCAAGGCTGCCCAACCTTCGATCGGCGGCATGGCCTGCAGATGCTCACCGCTCAGCGCACTGCCGATCAGCAGGGCTACGCCGCCCACCAGCATTTCCACGGCACTGGCCATCGCGCCCTGGGGCAACGGCAAGTGTTTGCTCCACACCGAACCGAAGGCCCAGGAAGCTGCCGCGAAGATCAGCAATCCCGCGCCCAGCGGGCTCGATTGCAGGTTCGAACCGAGGTTGAGCATCGCGATGCCGATCAGCCCGAGCGCAATCCCCGCCCATTCGAGACGGGTATTACGCGCGCCCCAGAAATAGCCGCAGAGCAAGGTAAACAGCGGCACCGTCGCCACTGCCAGCGCGGCCACGCCGGAGGCCACGCCCGTATGTTCGGCCACACTGACCGCCCCGTTGCCGAACGTCAGCAGCAAAATCCCGATGATCCCCGCGGCCTTCCACTGTACCCAGGTCGGCGCCGGTGCCCCGCGCCAGCGCAGGAAGGCGTACATCAACGAACCGGCGATCACGAAGCGAATACCGGCAAGCAGCAACGGCGGCCAATACTCCACGCCGATGCGAATCACCAGGTAAGTCGAGCCCCAGATCACGTACAACGCAAAAAAGGCGGCGATCAACGGTAAGGGAAAACGACGTAGGCCAGGCATTGGGTGGCTCGCAGGCAAGACAAGTGAACAGCTATTCTAGAAAGGCCAACAGCAGAAAATAAGTTACAAAACCTGTTTATAGCGCCGGTACACTTTTCAAAACACGGAGATCAGGGCTATAAACCGTGCTTTCGAAGGTTGGGTATTTTTCAGGAGTCAGACGATGGATAAATACGACCGCATGCTCCTCGGCGCCCTGCTGGACAACGGCCGTGCGTCCTACGCCGACCTGGCTCGCAAGGTCAACCTGTCCGCCCCCGCCGTGGCCGAGCGCGTGGCCAAACTCGAAGCCTGCGGGGTGATCACCGGGTATCAGGCGAAAGTCGACATGGCCAAGCTGGGATTGCCGATTCAATGCGTGATCGAACTGCGCCTGAACCAGCACGGCAACCAGAAGGCCTACGACGAGCTGATCAAAATCCCGCAACTGACGGAGTGCCACCGGGTGACGGGCGATCCGTGCGTGATCATGCAGGCGGCGGTGGGGTCGATGCCGGAGCTGGAGGAGTTGATCAACAGGATCGCCAAGTTCGGGTTCAGCAAGACGTCGATCGTGTTGTCGAGCGCGATCGAGAAGCGCGTGCCGTTGGGGCACATCGAGGGAATGGAAAAGTCTGATACGACACGGACTCTGTAGGAGCCGGCTTGCCGGCGAAAGCGGCGTATCAGTCGACATCACTGTTGAATGATGAACCGCAATCGCCAGCAAGCCGGCTCCTACAGGATTTATGTGCGATTCAAAATCCGCGATGGCGCTTGAGGTGCTCATTGATCTTCGCCGCCGGCACTTTCTGCAAGCTGACCAGCAGATCATGGGACAACTCCCGCAACCCGTGTTTCTGCCGCAGTTCCTGGGCCAGGTGCGCGGTCAGGTTGGCCGCCATTTCGGCATCGGCCATGGCCCGGTGAGCCTGGCCGGTATGGGGCAGTTGGGCGAAGGTGGTGAGGGTCCCGAGTTTGTGGTTCGGCGCAGCGGGCATCAGGCGACGGGCAAGCAGCAGCGAGCAGGCGAAGTTCTGCAGGCGCGTACGTTTGATCCGCCCCAGCTCGAAATCCCAGAACTTCTGGTCGAACGCGGCGTTGTGGGCCAGCAGCGGGGTGATGCCGACGAACTCGTTGACCTCGTTCATCACCTGCTCGGCCGATGGCGCGGTGCGCAACATGGCGTTGCTGATGCCGGTGAGTTGTTCGATGAAGGGCGGCACGCGCACGCCGGCGTTCATCAGGCTCTGGTAACGCTCGACGATGCGCCCCTGCTCAAGGATCACCACGGCGATTTCCGTGGCCCGGCAGCTGCTGCTCGGGGAGATGCCAGTGGTTTCAAAGTCGATGACTGCTATGCGTTCCAAACCTGTTTCAACTCCGTAAAAATCAATTCTTGAGCAACAACGCGCCTTCGATCGGCACGTAGCGGCTGGCGGCACGGATCAGCGAGTTGGCCGTCAGGCCCGGTACGCCGTAGGCCACCGCTTGCACGCCGTGCTTGGCGATGATGCGCTCCAGCAGCATGTCGAAATCACCGTCACCGGAGGCCAGCACCACTGCGTCGACATGATCGGCGGCGTCCATGATATCGAGGGTGATGCCCACGTCCCAGTCGCCCTTGGCCGAGCCGTCGCTGCGCTGGATGTAGGGCTTGAGCTTCACGGTGAAACCGAGATTGCGCAGGATCTGCTGGAACTGTTGTTGTTTGCTGTCGCCGCGATCGATAGCGTAGGCATAGGCCTCGACGATCTCGCCCTGCTTGCTGATGTCAGCCCACAGCGCGGCATAGTTGAAGTGACAACCATAGGCCTGACGCACGGTGTAATAGAGGTTCTGGACATCGGCGAATACTGCGATCTTTTTCACCGTGCATCCTCATTGGAGCGCTGGCGCGCGGACAGGATCAGGCACCAGGCCCGAAAAGTGGCCCAGTATGCCAGCCTGAAGGATTGTTCCGCGAATAATCGGTCCGGAGCGCCGTTGCGCTCCGGACGAATGGCGTGTCAGACGAAGGAATCGTCGTCGCCGCCGAAGAACGATGAACTGTCATCGCTGTAGTCGGCATCGGTAAAGCCGCCCTGATCGTTGGCGTTGTTGTCAGCCACTCGCTGGTCGTCGCCCCAGCCATTGCCGCTGTCGCCCTGATCGTTGACCTGGGCCGGTTCCTCCTTGACGACCTCAACCACTTCCGGCTGCTGATTGTGGTGGAACAGGCTGCTGATGCCTTGTGCCAGCATCACGCCACCGGCCACGCCAGCCGCCGTTTTCAGTGCCCCGCCGAGAAAACCGCTGCCGGCCTGTTGCTGTGGCGCGTAGTTCTGCTGAGGGGGTGCCGCGCCGAAGTTTTGCTGGGGCGGCTGAGAATTGAACGACGGCCGCGCCGGTTCACGCCAGCCGCCCCCGCTCGATGCCGGTGGACTTTGGGTTGGCGCGGGTTGAGGATCGCGGGACCCGCCACCGAATATGCTCGATAGAAAACCACCACCGCTGGTTGCCGGAGCAGCCGGCTGAGTCTTGACCGATTGCAGTTGTGCCTGCAATTGCCGCACTTGCTCGGCCAGTTGCTTGTTCTGGTCGTCGAGGCTCTTGATGGCTGCCTCTTGCACCAGAATCGCCTGGGTCATGAAATAGCCTGCCGCTGGCTGGCGAGTCAGGTGTTCCTTGATCCGCGCCTCGGCCTGGGCGTCGCGCGGGGCTGAATCCGTTTCGGCCTGTTGCAGCCGGGAAAACAGTCCATCGATCAGGGTTTGTTCTTCGCTGTTCATGGCGACCTCGTAGATTGCCGGGAATATCGTCACCCTTTTCCACGACGGAAAAGGTGCCCCTCCGTAATGGAGGCTGATACAGGATGTTTCAATGCCCTTTACCGAACGTTTACGTTTGCGTCCCGAAGGGCTTCATCGGTTAAAGTGGAGCACTGCTTTCAACCTGCGATACCGACTGATGAATCCGTTAGATGTACTGCGTGACTCCCTGTATTTCTTCAAGCGCAATCTGGGCCAGATCGTTCAACTGTGCCTGCCGCTGGTGATTTTCGAAGCGCTGCTGCAACAAGTCGTCGATCACTCCACCGGCCCGGACGGTTTCCCCGGTATCAGCGTGATGGTCGGCTTGCTGGTCTATCCGCTGTACACCGCCGCGCTGATCCTGTTTCTCGATGCCCGCAGCCGAGGCGAGTCACCGCGCAACCGTGACCTGCTGGCCATGTCCGCGACCCTGTGGCCGCGTTTCGCCCTGCTCACCGCGCTCAATACCCTGCTGATACTGATCGGACTGTCGCTGTATTTCCTGCCGGGCATCTGGCTGATGGTGACGCTGGCGTTCGGCGAATACCTGCTGGTATTGCGCGGCATGGCCCCGCTGGCAGCCATGAAGGAAAGCCTGCGCCTGACCCGCGGCAACTTCCTGCGCATCCTGGCGTGCATTCTGTGTGTGATGGCCCCGTTGTGGCTGCTCAAGGGCGTGACCCTGCAGGCGTATCCGGAGCCGCAGAACCTGGTTGTGGCCGTACTGATCGACAGTGCCCACAGCTTTTTGCAACTGTTCACCAGCGTGGTGCTGTTTCGCTTGTTCATGCTGATCAGCGTCGTGCCAGAGAAAACCGACGGGCCACTCTGACCGCTCTACCCCATGGGCTTGGGCTCGGCTCTCGGTTATGCTCGGGGCAACTTTTGTAACGCGATAAGCCGAGCCATGACCCGTCTACTGCGCTACACCCTGCTGGCCCTGCTGCTCGTCATTCTGGTTGGCGTGCTGATCTACAGCCTGACCTGGCGCCCCGAAGCCAGGGAAGCGCTGCCGGTCAGTTGCAGCGCCCAGGCGCCCACCCTGGTCCCCGGCCAGGCGTTGAAGGTGATGACCTGGAACGTGCAGTTCCTGGCGGGCAAACGCTACGTGTTCTGGAATGACCTGGCCGCCGGCGACGACGAAAGCCCCACCGCCGAAGACATGGCCTTCAGTCTCGATGAAGTGGCACGGGTGATCCGTGACGAACAGCCGGACATCGTGCTGTTGCAAGAACTCGACGACGGCGCCAAGGCCACCGACTACCAGAACCAGCTCAAACTGCTTCAGGAACGGCTCACCGATCTGTACCCGTGCAGCGCTCACGCCTTCGACTGGAAGGCCGACTTCGTGCCGGAACCGCATATCTTCGGCAGCGTCGGCCGGCAACTGGCGACCCTCAGCCGCTACCGGATCGGACACGCCGAACGCCTGCAATTGCCAGTGGCGCCGGCCAACCTGGTCAGCCGCCAGTTCAAACCGAAAAATGCCTTGTTGGTCACCTACCTGCCGTTGAGCGACGGCGCTCAGGTCGCCGTGCTCAATACCCATCTGGATCGCGTCATCCCGCTCGACGATACGCTGCAAGTCCAGGTCGGCGCCGTGGCCAAAGTCCTCGACAAGCTCGAAAGCCGCGGCACGCCGTGGCTGATCGGCGGCGACTTCGATCTGTTGCCGCTGGGGCAATACCGACGCCTGCCCGACGCGCAACGCACGGTCTACTCCGCCGACAGCGCGCTGCATGTGTTATGGGACAAGTACCCGATGATCCCGACCAACAACGAAGCCAGCGGTGTCGACCGGGCGCGCTGGCTGACCCATTATCCGAATGATCCGGGCTTGAACGGCCCGGACCGCACGGTCGATTACCTGTTCTATAGCCCTCGGATCAAACGCATCGAGGCGACAGTGAGGCAGGACGATACGTTGCGCATTTCCGATCACTTGCCGGTGATTGCGCGGTTCCTCCTCCCCGCCGCGCCTTGACCTTGCAGGAGCGAGCCTGCTCCGGGCGGCGTTCCGACGATGGTCGTCAACGAATACGTGCCCTGTCTGAATGAACGCGTTGCCTGGACGTTTTTCGCGAGCAGGCTCGCTCCCACAGGGATCGGGGTTTACTTCGCTTGCCAGTCGTCCGGGATGACGGCGATCACATCGATTTCCATCAGCCACTGCGGTTGGCCGAGCCCGGAAATCACCAATCCGGTCGAGATCGGGAACACGCCCTTCAACCACTTGCCCACAACCTGATAAACCGGCTCGCGGTAACGCGGGTCGATGATGTAAGTGGTGGTTTTGACAATATGGGAAAGGTCGCTCCCCGCCTCTTCCAGCAGCTGCTTGACGTTTTTCATCGCCTGTTCGGCTTGTGCACCCGGGTCGCCAAGCCCCACCAGGTTGCCATCGAAATCGGTGCCGATCTGGCCGCGCACATAAACCGTGTTGCCGGCCCGTACAGCCTGGCAAAGATCATTGTCCAGCGACTGGTTGGGATAGGTGTCCTTGGTATTGAACATGCGAATGCGTGTGTGAGTAGGCATCAACTGACTCCCCTGAAACTTGAGTGATGAAGGTGTAGATCGGGAAGGGCCCATGGACCCTTCCCTCGATCGATTCTTAACGCTGCGACGGGTCGCGGTATTCGAGGTACTGGCGCTGGGTGGCAATGTGGCCAGCGACATGTTTGGCGTCATGCCAAACGCCCCAGATAAAGCTCGATCCGCGACGCGACAGCCACGGCAGCCCCACAAAGTAGACACCTGGCTCGTTCGAGACCCCACGCTGATGACGCGGCTTGCCCTTCTCGTCAAAGGTGTCGACCTGCAGCCAGCTGTAATCGACGGCGTAGCCGGTGGCCCAAATGATCGAGGTGATGCCCGCCTCGGCCAGATCCAGTTCGAGAATCGGGTTGCTGACGCACTCTGGATCGGGAAGCATGAACCTGGCTTCGGGTTCTTCCGGGAGGTCGAGTCCGTTGCGTGCGATGTAGGCATCCGCCGCGTCCAGCAACGACAGGTAATTCGCGTCACCCGCAGCGATGTTGCGCGCCAGATCCTGCTGGAACGTCACCACGCCGTCGTTGAACGATTGGGTCAGCCCCACCAGCGTCACGCCTTGTTTGGCGAGCCCACGGAAATCGACGGTCTGCCCGCCACGCGCACCGCTCACCGCGATGGTGACGTGCTCACGGCCCGGCTCCATCACTTCGGCATCCCAAAGCCCCAGCACCCCCAGCCACCAGCAGAAGTCACGGTTGCGATAGGCCCGAGGCGGACGGTCATGCTGGCCGACCGACAGGTAGACCTGTTTACCGGCACGCTGCAATTCATCGGCGATCTGCACCCCGGAAGAGCCCGCACCGACCACCAGCACACCGCCCTCGGGCAACTGCTGCGGGTTGTAATACTGAGCCGAGTGAATCTGCGTGATCGTGCTGTCTTTCGGCGCAATCGGCGGGATGACCGGACGCTGGAAAGGACCGGTCGCCGCCACCACGCGATTGGCCTGGATCACGCCATCGGAGGTTTCGATGGTGAAGCCTGGACGATCGCTGTTGCGCACCACTTTCTTGACGTCTACACCGGTACGAATCGGCGCTTCGAACTTCTCGGCGTAGGCTTCGAAGTAAGCCGCTACGCGATCTTTTGAGGCGAAGGCATCGGGCTCCAGCTCTTCGAAGGCCAGACCGGGGAAGCGGTCATGCCAGACCGGGCCATTGGCCACCAGCGAATCCCAACGCCCGGTGCGCCACGCTTCAGCGATGCGGTTACGCTCCAGCACCAGGTGCGGTACACCGAGTTTGCTCAGGTGTTCGCTCATGGCGACGCCAGCCTGGCCGGCCCCAACGACAAGCGTATCTATTTCTATCTTTTTATCATTCATGCTTGTGTCCTTCAGAGAGGCGACTATGGCGCGGCAAGTCGCGACAGATCAGCTGTTTAAACAATTAAATTCCGCGTAGTTCACTTTGCTGGCGGGGTAGTTTTATTGTGCTTGGCCAATGCCAATAGCGAAAATATGATTTTTGTAGTTGTTGCCCATGAAAAAACTAACCAACAACTCAACTCGGTATTAACTGGATAAACGCAAAACCCTGTAGGAGCGAGCTCGCTCGCGAAGGTCGTGAACGATAACGCGTAAAACCAGACACCCAGTGGCGTCCTCTGGTTTTTCGCGAGCAAGCTCGCTCCTACAACGTTAAGGCGTGCATGTAATAGTTACTTAAAGCACGCCAATTTCTTTAGCCGTTCTATCAACCGCAATCTTCGTCTTGCCAACCAGTTCATCAATTTCAGCACGCGTCGCAATCAATGCCGGCGCCATGATCATGCGGCCCAGCGTCGAGCGAATGATCACGCCTTCCTCAAAACCGATCGTGCGGCAGCGCCAGGCGATGTCGCCTTCGTTGGCGAAGCGCTTGCGGGTCGCCTTGTCCTCGGCAAACTGCAACGCCGCCACCAGGCCGACCCCCTGGATCTCACCCACCAGCGGGTGATTGCCAAACACCTCGCGCAGACACTGTTGCAGGTACGGGCCAGTGTCGTTTTTCACCTGGGTGACCACACCCTCATCACGCAGCGCAGTAAGGTTGGCAATAGCGACCGCGGCCGCTACCGGGTGACCGGAATAGGTCAGGCCGTGGGCAAACACGCCGCCCTGCTCCACCAGCACCTCGGCCATGCGCCGGCTGAGAATCAGGCCGCCCATCGGGATGTAACCCGAGGTCAGGCCCTTGGCGATCGACAGGGTGTCCGGCTCAAAATCAAAGTGTTGGTGCGCAAACCATTCACCGGTACGCCCGAAGCCACCGATCACCTCGTCCGCACACAGCAGCACGTCGTACTTGCGGCAGATGCGCTGGATTTCCGGCCAGTAGCTCTCTGGCGGGAAGATCATGCCGCCCGCGCCCTGGAACGGCTCGGCGATGAAGGCCGCGACGTTTTCCGCGCCCAGTTCGAGAATCTTGGTCTCCAGTTGCCGGGCCGCGCGCAAGCCAAACTCGGCGGGCGTCAGATCACCTTCATGGCCAAACCAGTACGGTTCATCGATGTGCGCGACATCCGGAATCACACCACCCATTTCGTGCATGAACTTCATGCCGCCCATCGCGCTGGCGGCCAAGGTAGAGCCGTGATAACCGTTCCAGCGACCGATCATGATCTTCTTCTGCGGCTTGCCGAGCACCTGCCAGTAACGGCGCACGGTACGGATCAGTACCTCGTTGGCTTCAGAACCGGAGTTGGTGTAGATCGCGTGGCTGTAGTGCTTGGGCAGCAGGCTGAACAGCAGCTCGGACAGCTCGACCACCGCCGGGTGAGTGGTGTGGAAGAACATGTTGTAGTACGGCAATTGCTCCAGCTGACGGGTCGCCGCCGCGGCCAGATCCTTGCGCCCGTAGCCAAGGTTGGTGCACCACAAACCGGACATGCCATCGAGGTAACGATTGCCGTCGTTGTCCCACAGATGCAGGCGCTCGCCGCCAACGATCACGCGCGGGCCTTCTTCGTTCAGCGCCTTCTGATCGAGGAATGCGTGGATGTGGTGGGCGGCATCGGCCGCCTGGTAGTCCTTGGTTTCGCGCTGAGGTTTGTAGTCTGTTGTCATTTCTTATTCTCCTGAAGTGAAAAAAGATTCAGTTCCCGGACACCGTAGCGATCGGCGTCATCTTCGGCACGTCGTTGCCCTGGGATTCGTTTTGAACGAGTGGCTCCGGCGTAAACAGCGGTTTGCGCATCACGAACTTGACCCATACCACGGCAATCAGCGAAATCACGCCCAGCACCACGCCGGCACAGCCAAAAATACTGGCGGTCATCTCCGGCGTGGGCGACACGTGGTAGATCGCAAACAGCATGCCGGCGATGCCAATGACTTGTGGCCAAGGATAGAAGGGTGAGCGGAATGGACGGGCCAGATGGGGATAGCGGCGGCGCAAGGCGATCACATCGATGTGCACGATGATGTAGGCCAGCAGCCACGCCAGCGCAGCAGCCAGCAGCAGCAAGCTGATCGCAGCAGCGTCGTGCCCCAGAATGAGGATCGGCAGGCCGGTGATCGCTGCGACGAACAGCACCGCCACCCATGGCGTGCGACCGCGTTCAGTGAGTTTCTTGAATTGCGGGAAGGCCTGGCCGTTTTGCGCCATGCCGTACAGCATGCGGGGTAAAGCAGCCAGGGACGAATTCACGGTGCTGCAAGTGGCGGTAATGGCCGCGACCACCAGGAACAGCTTGCCCGCCTCACCGAAAACGGTGGTGGCGAGCAGGTAGTGAGGCAGCGCATCGCTGGCCAGTTGCTCACGTGGAATGCACAGCAGCGCACCAAAGCAGTACAGCGCGATCACGCCGAAGATCACGGTCAAACCGATGGTCATCGAACGCGGAATATTGCGCTCGGGATTGCGGGTTTCTTCCACCAGCGGACAAACGAACTCAGCCCCGACAAATCCCCACACCGCCATGGCCGCCAGGGTGATTGCGCCGAATTCCAACGGGTTCCAACCCTGATCGAGCGGCAACTGCAGACTGGCCTGACCGTTACTCAGCGAAGCCAGGCCCATGGCGACGAGGATCACCACCATCACCAGCGCCAGCACGTTTTGCAGCTTGGCAAATACATCAATGCCGAACAGGTTCAAAACGGTGAACAGCCCCAGCACCCCGTAGGCCACCACCATGTGCGGAATGACATCCGGGTAGACCTTGCTGATCACCAAATCCAGCAACAGCAGCTCGGCAGAAAGCGCAAACATCGCCACCACCATGTACCCCGAGAAGGTCGCCAGAATCGCCGGGAAATGCCCGATCGCCACTTCCGTGTAACTGCTGAGGCTGCCGCCTTCGGAATCATCAGGGCCAGTTCGGAAAACGACCAGGCATAGGTGATTGCCAACACATACGCGATGGCCAGCGGAATGATGAAACCGAAGCCGGCGATGCCCGCACCTTGCAGCATCAGCACCATGACGCCCTGCGAGACCACGACGCCCACCGCAACGGCCAGCAACGAGCCCAGCCCCAGGACCCGGCGCAATCCGCCGGACTGTCCCTGGGTGGACGCGGTTGTACTTGAACTCATGACAAACTCCCCGTGTTTTCTTGTTGTTGATCGCCTTCACGTGGAAGGCAGGGATAAACATCGCGACTCATCCTTGAGTGGCGATTGACGACAGCCGCGGCTTAGCGGGCCGCCCAAGCGTTGAAACGTTCCTCGAGTTCTTCACCGTGATCGACCCAGAACGTGGCATCGACCAGCTGACCCTCAGCCAGATTGGCCTGAGCCGTGGGCAATTGGGCGAGCGTGTCGGCCGGCAGCTGCGCCAGCACATCCTTGCGGATCGGTCCGTAGGGAATCTGCGTGGAGAACGACTTCTGCCCACTCGCCTGGCTGGCAAACACGATGAACCGCTCCGCCAGCGCCTTGTTCGGACTGCCGCGAACGATGGCCCAGTGATCGGGATCGTAGAGGTGGCCGTTCCATGAAATGGCCAGTTTCGAACCTTCCTTTTGCGCCACGGCAATCCGGCCGTTGTAGGCCGCCGACATCACGACGTCGCCCGCCGCGAGCCATTGCGGGGGTTGCGCTCCGGCTTCCCACCACTGGATCGAGGGCTTGATCTGGTCGAGCTTGTGAAACGCCCGATCCACGCCTGCCTTGGTGCCCAGCACTGTGTACAGGTCATCCTGTTTAACCCCGTCGGCGAGCAGCGCCACTTCCAGCGTGTACTTGGCGCCCTTGCGCAGGCCGCGCTTGCCAGGGAATTGCTGCAGGTTCCACATGTCCGCCCAGGAGGTTGGCGCCGCGCTCACCTTGTTCGAGTTGTAGGCGAGCACCATCGACCAGACATAACTCGCCACGCCGCACTCGCTGACTGCGCCAGGCAGGTAGTTTTTTGAATCGCCGATCAGTGCCGGGTCCAGCCGTTCGAACAGCCCTTCTTCACAGCCGCGCAGCAGCTCAGGGCTTTCGACTTCGACCACATCCCAACTGACCTGGCCCACATCGACCATGGCTTTGACTTTGGACAGTTCTCCGCTGTACTCGCCAACGACAACTTTGCCCGCGCCACTTTGTTCAAAGGGTTTGAAATAAGCCCCCTCTTGCGCTGCCTTGGTGGCACCGCCGAACGAAATGACCGTAAGACTTTCGGAGTGCGCAACTACGGGCACCGTCAATACCAGAAGCGCGGTTAAACCCGCCGCGGCTGTAACACTCGAAGACGAATATCTGAACATGAAAGCTCCCTCACTTTTTAATTGTGGTTAGTTACTGAGGCAGTCACGGCCACGCAGCCGCAAGTACACGGATGACCCTCCGCGCGATGACATCTTTTTATTCTTTAAACCGCACACAATCAGCGTGCGGTTAATTGTTCAGGAGACGCTCAACGCAATTGAAACCAGGTGGTCTTCAATTGGGTGTATTTATCGAACGAGTGCAACGACAAGTCCCGGCCAAAACCCGATTGCTTGCCGCCACCGAAGGGCACGCTGACATCGAGGGCATCCACGGTGTTCACCGAAACGGTGCCGGCCTTCAGCGCCCGTGCAACCCGGTGCGCGCGATTCAGGTCATCGCTCCACACTGAGGCGGCCAGCCCATAGATGCTGTCGTTGGCCAGCCGCACCGCTTGCTCTTCAGTGTCGAACGTGGAAATCGCCAGCACCGGCCCGAACACCTCTTCGCGCGACAGGTGCGAATCATGATCGACGTCGGCAAAAATGGTCGGCTCGATAAAGTTGTCGGAACCGTTGAAGCTCAAGCGACGGCCGCCGGTGAGTAGTCGGGCCCCGTCTTCGTGGGCGCGTTCGATAAAGCTCATCACACGCGAGGCCTGTGCCGAATCGACAATGGCGCCAGCGGCGCTCGCAGGATTCAGTGGATCGCCGGGCATCCAGGCTTTGGCTTTTTCCAACAGACGCTCGATAAATTCATCCTTGATCGAACGCTGCACATACAGCCGTGAGTTGGCCGAGCAGACCTCGCCCTGATTGAAGAAGATGCCGAACGCCGCTTTCTCCGCCGCCAGATCAAGATCCCGACAATCGTCGAACACCAGGCTCGGGCTCTTGCCGCCGCACTCAAGCCAGACTTGCTTGAGGTTCGATTGCGCGGCGTACTGCATGAAGTATTTGCCCACCTGAGTCGAGCCGGTGAACACCAGGCAATCGACATCGGGATGCAGGCCCAGCGCCTTGCCGGCAGACTCGCCCAGCCCCGGCAGCACGTTCAGCACGCCGGGCGGCAAACCGGCTTCCAGCGCCAACTCGGCCAGACGCAACGCCGAAAACGGTGATTGCTCGGCGGGCTTGAGCACCACGCTATTGCCGGCCGCCAGGGCCGGTGCCAGTTTCCAGGCCGCCATGTCGAGCGGGAAGTTCCACGGCACCACGGCCGCCACCACGCCCAGCGCTTCACGGGTGATGGTCGCCAGCGCCGATGACGCCGTCGGCGCGACCTGATCGTAAAGTTTGTCCAGCGACTCGCCGTACCAGGCGAACACATGGGCGGCGCCGGGGACGTCGATGTTGTAGGCATCCATCACCGGTTTGCCCATGTTCAGCGAGTCGAGCAAGGCAAGCTCTTCGCGATGGGCCAGCACCAGCTCAGACAGACGCAGCATCACCCGCTTGCGCTCAACCGGTGCCATCCGCGCCCAAGGGCCTTCGTCGAAAGCACGGCGCGCACTGCGCACGGCGAGTTCCACTTCCACTTCGCCACACGCGGCGACACGGGCAAGCAACTGATTCGTCGCCGGGTTGATCGAATCGAATGTTGCGCCCGAAGACGCAGCCACCTGCCGGCCATCGATCAAGGCTTTGTCAGAGAAGGTTTGCCGGGCAGCTCGTTGCTGCCAATAGTCGAGGTCGAACACGCTACGCTCCCTTTACGACCGCCAGGGTGGTCGGGGTTGTTATCAGAGGTTGTAGAGATAGTGCGTCAACCGTGCGAAGAGGAAAATTATTAAAAATGTGCTCGGGGTATAAGAAAAAACTAGGTAAGCGCAGACCCAGTCCGCAACCCGCATAGGGTAAGGTTCAGTCAATAATCTGTGCGACGGCCATCCGGGCTTTCACCGCAAAACAGAGCAGAACGAGGTGCGTGTGGCTTCCTATACATTGCGGCAACTCAAGTATTTCGTCACAACGGTGGAAGCCGGCAGCGTCGCCGAGGCCTCGCGGCAGCTGTATATCGCGCAGCCCTCGGTGTCGACGGCGATCAAGAGTCTGGAAGAGTCGTTCAACGTCCAGCTGTTCATCCGCCACCACGCCCAGGGCGTTTCGCTGACGCCCACCGGCACGCGTTTCTATCACAAGGCGCAAGAGCTGCTGCGCATGGCCAGGGAGTTTGAACAGAACGCGCTGGCCGATAACGACACGGTGTCCGGACAGATCGACATCGGCTGCTTCGAGACCGTCGCCCCGCTGTACCTGCCGCAACTGATCGCCGGCTTTCGCAAGCTTTACCCGGGCGTGGACATACGCATTCGCGATGGCGAGCAACAAGAGCTGGTGCAAGGTTTGACCGCAGGCACTTTCGACGTGGCGTTCCTCTACGATCACGGGCTGGACGGCACCATCCAGACCACGCCGCTGATGCCACCTCAGAAGCCTTACGTCCTGTTGCCTGAAGGGCACCGCTTTGCCGACCAGAAGGAAGTGTCGCTACGGGACCTGTGCAGCGAGCCGATGATTCTTCTCGATGTGCAACCGAGCCGGACCTACTTTGTCAGCCTGTTCCACGAGCTGGAATTGACGCCCAACATCGTGTTCAGCTCACCCTCGATCGAGATGGTGCGCGGCATGGTCGGTCAGGGGTTCGGCTTCTCGATCCTGGTCACCCGCCCGCACTCGGAATGCACTTACGATGGCAAGAAGGTGATCTCGGTGAACATAAAAGAGCCGGTCACCCTGTCCGGCCTGGCGTCCGCCCATTTGAAACGCAGCCAACTGACCAAGCCTGCTCAGTTGTTCGTGGACTTCTGCCGCGAACAACTGAGCCAGAAAGTCGCAGCCCCCCTGTAGGAGCGAGCTTGCTCGCGATGGTCGTTAACGATAACGCGTGTTTACTGGCAAACGCGGCGCTCTTGAGTCCATCGCGAGCAAGCTCGCTCCTACAGTTAGATGTCGCCACACAGGTAGTCAGCCAAGCGCAGCAGCATCTCATCGCAACCGCTCAACTGCTCCAGCGCAATGAACTCGTCAGGCTTGTGCCCTTGATCCATGCTGCCTGGACCACAGACCACCGTGGGAATGCCAGCCTGATCAAACAGCCCGCCCTCGGTGCCAAACGCGACAGTTCCAAACGCTGAAGAATTGCTCAACAGCGCAAGCAGCCGCGCCGCTTCACTCTCGGGCGGCGTCGCCAATCCGGGATAAGCGCTCAGCGGCCGCAGGCGAATGTCGGTGTCCGCCTGCACCGCGCGCATCTTGGGCAACACATGTTCGCGGGCGAACGCTTGCAACTGGTCCGCCACTGCCTGGGCATCGAAGTCCGGCAACGCCCTGACCTCGAAATCGAACTCACATTCTGCGGGAACGATGTTCAGCGCCCGGCCACCTTTGATCACACCCGTTTGCACCGTAGAAAACGGCGGATCAAAACGCTGATCGTGGTTGTCGGGATGCGCCAGCTGCTCACCGATCACGCCGAGCCGGCCAATCAATTGCGCGGCATACTCGATCGCGTTCACCCCATAAGGCGCATACGCCGAATGGCACGCCGCACCGCGCACTTCGCAACGCATCGCGAGTTTGCCCTTGTGGCCGAGCACAGGTTTGAGCTCTGTCGGTTCGCCGATCAGACAAAGTCGCGGTTTGAATGGCCGCTTCTCCAGCTCGGCCAGCATCGGCCTGACACCCAGGCAACCCACTTCTTCATCATAGGAAAAGGCCAGGTGCACCGGCGTCAGAAGCGGACGCTGCACGAAGGTCGGGACCGCCGCGAGGACCGAGGCGATGAAGCCTTTCATGTCTGCGGTGCCACGCCCGTACAGGCGCCCATCCTTTTCAGTCAGCCGGAACGGATCGACCGTCCACGCCTGTCCGTCAACCGGCACCACATCGGTGTGACCGGAGAGCACCACGCCACCCGACGCAAGCGGGCCGATGGTCGCGAACAGATTCGCCTTGGTGCCTTCTTCGTTGAAGAAGAGCTCACTTTGAACCCCGTGTTCGGCCAGATAGGCCTCGATGAAACGAATCAACTCGAGGTTGGAATCGCGGCTGACAGTGGCAAAGCCAATCAGGCGCTCCAGCAGCTCGCGACTGGATGCATCACTCATCCCCAGGCACCCCGTAGCTCGGCGCCGTCGTCGGGTTGAGCGCGCGAGTCAGGTAGTCCTGCATTTGTGGTCGATAGGCTTGCCAGAGGCCATCAAGCTGCCCGATGGGGTCTTCCTCGGCCCAGTCCACCCGCAAGTCGATGATCGGCCAGGTGTGGTCACCCACCACTTTCAGCGCGGCGGAATGCACCGGCCCCGCTTCGCCACCGGCCGTCATGGCTGCGTGCATGGCCGCCAGCAAACGGTCCGCCAACTGCCCCGGCTCGGCCTCGAACGCCGCGACCATGGCCTCGATGACCCGCACATCGCTCAGCAGGTTACCCGCCGCGACACATTGCTCGCCTTTCACGGCGTTATGCACGCCCAACGACTCTTTACCGCTGAACAGCGCAATCCCGCCTGACGCATCGATCACCGTGACCTGTCGGTACTGGCTCCAGCCATTGGACGTGAGTGCCTTGTCCAGTGCCGCGTCAGGCTCCAGATGCTGGTGCTCCAGCAGGTCCAGGATCTGCGGCCCCAACGCTGGCAGCGTAATGTTCTGCGTAGAAACCGCACCCACACCCGCCCGCGCCCAAGGGCAGCGAGCGCCGACCGCAATGCTGGAAGAACTGATGGCAATACCGAGCTGCCCGGTTTCAGGGCAGCGTCCGATAATCGAGAACGTCATGACTCACTCCTTAAAATTCCAATGCACGCGCAACTGCATTCTGTGCATGCACTGGAATCGGAGAAAGCAGGTTTTTTGTGGCTTTGGGGAAGGAAAAAACTGGTCAGCCCCGCAGGCTTACCCGGGTGGATCAATCTGATCCAGCACCCGATTCGCCGTAATCTCCGCCAGCATCACGCTGTTGGAAATACCGAGCAGGGCATTGCGCGATCCGCCGTCGAGGTGATCGACCAATTGATGGACCATTACATCGACCGAGGCCAGTGTTTCGACCAGATACACCACAAGGGTTTCGGTTGTGGCCTCTGGGTCGACGGTAAACAGGTTGTTGGGTGTGCGCGGCGTGGCTTTGATGTCGGCCGTCGAGGGGAAGTGGACGTTGAGGGCGCGTTCGGTGGCCTCGTTGAGTTTTTTGGAATCGGGTTCGTATGGGGAAGCGGGATCGGTGTCCGGCGGATTAGGTGTAGGTTTGAACATGGGCAGTTGACCTCTAAGTGGGGCCGTGACCATCTCGCGACTAAACGAAAGGGAGGCGGCTGTGCGCAAGTTAGTCGACCGGTAAGCCACCCAAACCCGGCGCGCCCGAGGGCGCCATGCGCACAACCACCATCAAGTACAGGCGAACACCTGACTGGATGACACTTGTGCAACCGCGGATGGATAGCCGGGCGACTAAACCCGATCACTGATGAGCAGTGACACGAATCAAGTTACCGATGGCCTCCAAAGCGCACAAGCCGGCGGATTCTGGCGTACACGTAGGCAACGGCGCAAGGTCTTGTAGCTTGCAGGAAGTATCCTTAAACGCCTTTAAACACACGCCCTCCAGCGGTAAAACCTGTAGGAGCGAGCTTGCTCGCGAAAGGCTCAAGGACGCCGCTGGGCATCTGGTTTTACGCGTTATCGTTCACGACCTTCGCGAGCAAGCTCGCTCCTACAGGGGGTGCGCGGGTTTACTTGCGCGGTTTGATCCGCGCTTGACCACTTGCCGGCCTCCGGCGATGCGCGGGGTTTCAGTCAGGCCGAACAACTCCTGCAAACGCACCGTCAGAATCGGCGCCTGATCACTGGACGACAGGCACAAAAAAACCGCCTTTGGGGGCGGTTTTTTTGAACATGTTACTTTCACAGGAGACGGTTTTAGCCGTGTCGCCGAGGTGGAGTCCTGCACTCTTAGCTCGACCATGTGGAGTAATCTTAGGGAAGTCGTGGCACAGGTGTCAACCTGAATCGGTTGACAAAACCTTGCCTTACGCTTCTGCCATCACTCCTGCGTCCAGCTCCCGCTGGATATCGAGATCTTGGTCAAAGTCCAGCTCCCACTCCGACGCCCACCGTTTTGCCATGTTCTCGACTGTTTTCAGCGCTTCCAGTGCAGCACGAGATCTCTCGAGCTCTCGATTGAGACGTTCAACATCCTGTTGGAGCTGATCGGCCTTGATTTTTTCCTGCAGGAACTGGTTGTGAGGCACATGGTTAGTGACGCCCACCGCGTGCATCAGTGCTGCTTTGAGAAGCTTTTCCTCGCCTCTCGAAAGCTTGACTGTGTAACGCACGTTCCGCGTAGGGATACTCGTGCCGAAGCTCACAGGCGGCAACAGACGCTGGATCGACACAGCCTCCGTCCTGCCACACAACACGTAGCTGGACTTACCGCTAAATTTATAGCGCGGCATCCGATCCAAAGTGGCCTGTGATATTTGGAAGATCGATTTGTCACCTGGCGGCGGAGCGACGGATGTCACGGGAGCAACCTGAACCAGATTGCTCGACACCACTTTCACTACGACAGCCAATCGACGCTTGTACATCTCTCCGGCCAGGAGGGTATCGCTGTATCGCTTGTTGGTCTTCGTGCTCGCATCCGTCCGACCCGTGTGCTGAACGAAGCCGTAATAGACCTCGACCAAAGTGCCAGGCCACAACAGCCTATTCAACGTCTGGTTCTTGTCCTTCTTCAGCGTCTGGTAGAGGAACACCTCGTTGGAAACATCGACAGACTTGAGGAAGATCGTGAAAACAGCCGGCTCGGAGCCAGTAGCCGGCGTACTGGCAACCGACACCAGTTCCCAGCGGTGGCATGGGGAGGTTGAGAAGCACTTGGTGACGAAGACTGGAGGCGGCGTCTTCCCTGTCTTCGCCGTGGGTAGGCCAGGGATGAGTGCCTCACGAATACCTTCGTAGGATTCACTTCCAAGCAGTCTGGAAACCTCATTCCCTGACGCCTGATCGATCACGGTCTCGAAGTACCGAACAATGATCGTCTGCATTAAACATCCCGTAGCTGTATGTCTATGGCGTGCCCGGATCCAAGCCACAGTTACCAGGCTGCAGAAGAGGGGCCCCTGTCCGCCACCAACGGCGGAGCGGTGCCATCATATTCCACTTTTCGCGATAGAGTGACTGCCGCACAATCCTGAAAAAAATCAGGTCTTTCTTGGCTTGGCCCGCGCCGTGGCCTCGGCAACTAGAGGGTCATCTGGCCAGTAGTGCTTGGGGTATCTCCCTTTGAGATCCTTCTTCACCTCCGCATAGGTACTCCGCCAGAAATTGGCCAGATCCTGAGTGACCTGCACTGGCCTCCGAGCTGGTGACAAGAGATGTAACGTGAGCAACTGCTTGCCTTGAGCAATACGAGGTGTTTCAGACAGGCCAAACAGCTCTTGAAGCCTCACTGCGAGAACAGGAGGGTACTGCGAATAGTCGACACGAATGCTCGAACCGGACGGCACCTGAATCGTCTGCGGTGCTTGGGCTTCCAATTCCTGCGGAAGCGGCCAAGGGAGCAGATTCCTGACTATCGAAGACAGATCCAACTGGCTGAAGTGACTG
Organism: Pseudomonas sp. VI4.1; assembly: GCF_002029345.1. Classification (NCBI taxonomy): domain Bacteria; kingdom Pseudomonadati; phylum Pseudomonadota; class Gammaproteobacteria; order Pseudomonadales; family Pseudomonadaceae; genus Pseudomonas; species Pseudomonas sp. VI4.1. Next base: position 170,197 of record NZ_MULM01000184.1, on the reverse strand, counting down.
AGCCTGGTGACCTTGCCCAAGTAAGGCGAGAGCCATTCCTCAAGGGTTGCCAGCAGGTTTGCATCGCTCAGATCAGGCCATTTACTGCAGGTCTCGCTATTCTGGATCTCCTGCTGACGAAGCAGCTCCACCCGCGCTTGCCACTGCCGCAGCTCCGGCGTCCACGGCAACAGCTCCAGGCCTTTGCGTCGCACCAGATTCACCAGCGCCTGACTGCGAGCGGTTTCATCGAGACCGGTCAGTGGTTCGCGACTGAGGATCAGCTCGCCGACCTTGCGTTGTCGCTCGGCGCGCAACACGCCTTCGCGCTCGTCCCAATCAAGCTGATCGACGCAACGCACCTGCTCGGCCAGCACCGAATCGAACAACGCCGGATCGAAATCCGCCGCCAGATAAATCCGCTCCTCACGCTGGCCCTGGCGACTGCCGAGATCGGCGATCACCAGCCAGGGTTGTTTCATCAGGCTGTCTGCTTCAGCGAACAACGCGGCGCGACCGTTGGCCAAGCGATACTCGGCACCGCCAGCACGACGCTGTTGAGCGACGCGGTCGGGATAGGCCAGCGCCAGCAACGCGCCGAGCCAGCGCGGATGATCCGGATCGCTGACCGGCTGCGCGGCCTTGCCCCGCAGGTAACCGCGATACTGCCGCGCCAGTTGCCGGGCCCGTTGCACCCCGCCCTGGGCGCCGCGTGCGGCGCGTTCTTCACCGGACAACAGCGCCAACCGGCTGTGCAGATCCGCCCCGGCGCCGCGCAAGATATCCCGCTCGCCGAGCAGCGCCGCGACATCGCACGCCATGTCCGCCAGGCCGAGTGCCTGACCGCGCAACAGCAAATGCGCGATGCGCGGATGCGCCGGCAGTTCGGCCATGGCCTGGCCGTGACGGGTCAGCGCTTCACCGTCCAGGGCGCCCAGGCGCTCAAGCAAATCCTGAGCCTGTGCATAAGCGGCGGCCGGCGGCACATCGAGCCACACCAGTTGCCCCGGTGCCACGCCCCAACGACCCAGTTGCAAGGCCAGGCCGGCGAGGTCCGCCGAGAGAATTTCCGCACTGGCATAGGCCGCCAGTTGTTCATGCTGATCCTGCGACCACAACCGATAACACACCCCCGGCTCCAGCCGCCCTGCCCGGCCCGCGCGTTGCGTGGCACTGGCCCGGGAAATGCGCTGGGTGTCGAGCCGGGTCATGCCGCTGCCGGGATCGAAACGCGGCACTCGCGCCAACCCGGCATCGATCACCACGCGCACGCCGTCGATGGTCAGGCTGGTCTCGGCGATGTTGGTCGCCAGCACCACTTTGCGTTTGCCTGCCGGGGCTGGATCGATTGCTGCACGTTGGGCCGCCAGGTCCAGTTCACCGTGCAAGGGGCAGAGCAACACCTGCGTGCTTTCACCCAGCGCATCGGCCAGTTGTTGGTGCACCCTACGGATTTCCGCCTGGCCCGGCAGAAACACCAGCACACTGCCGGTTTCATCGTTCAAGGCGTCGAGAATGGTCTGCACCAGGCGCGGTTCGATGAACTCGCCCGGCTGGAATGGCCGGCCCCAGCGCATCGCCACCGGGTACATGCGGCCTTCGCTGCGCAGGATCGGCGCGTCGTCGAGCAGCCCGGCCAGGCGTTCGCCTTCCAGGGTGGCCGACATCAAGAGGATCTTCAGCGGCTGATCGTCGCGAAACAATTCCCGGCCATTCAGGCTCAGGGCCAACGCCAGGTCGGCGTCGAGGCTGCGTTCGTGAAATTCATCGAAGATCAGCAGGCCCACACCATCCAGCGCCGGGTCGTCCTGCAAACGGCGGGTCAGAATGCCTTCGGTGACCACTTCAATCCGGGTGTTGGGGCCGACTTTGCTGTCGAGACGAATGCGATAACCCACCGTTTCGCCAACCTTTTCGCCCAGCTCACTGGCCAAGCGCTCCGCCGCCGCCCGCGCGGCCAACCGGCGCGGTTCGAGCATCAGGATGGTCTGCCCGGCCAGCCAGGGCTCGTTGAGCAAGGCCAAAGGCACGCGGGTGGTCTTACCGGCACCGGGCGGTGCTTCGAGCACGGCTTCGTGGCGTGTAGCCAAGGCTTCACGCAGGGCGGGTAGAACTTCATCGATCGGCAAAGAAATCATGCTGGCTCCCAAACAGAGGCGCGAGTATAACGGCGAACTGCCTGGCGTTCGTCGCGGTCCTAATTCATATCGACGACGCTTCGTTTCCCAGATGACTCAGGAGATTTCATATGCGTGCTCCCTTTCGCTTGATTGGCGGTGTACTGATCGCGACGTTGCTGACCCAGGTCACCGCCTGCGGTTCGATTTTCTACCCTGACCGTCGTGGCCAGATCGACGGCAAGATCGACCCGGCCATTGCCGCGCTGGACGCCGTGGGCCTGTTGTTCTACATCATCCCCGGCCTGATCGCCTTTGCCGTGGACTTCGCCACCGGCGCGATTTACTTCGAGCCAGGCAAGACCGCCCAGGTGGCCCCGGAAAAACTCCAGGAAGCCATCGGTGCCGACGGCAAGGTCGATAACCACAAGTTGCAGACTATTCTGGAAACCGAACTGGGCCGCAGCTTCCCGCTGGACGACCCACGCCTGATCCAGCACAAGGGCAGCGCCCAGCAATTGGCGATGTTCGGCCTGCAACCCGCTGCGTAAATTCGCGCATTGAAAGGACACGCCGCCCCTATGATCTCCAGCTCCGAACACGCCCGCCTGCTAAGGCTGGCGACCCGTGCCTCGGTGGCGGTGGCCTGCACGTTGATGGTCGCCAAGGCCATCGCCTGGTGGTTGAGCGGTTCGGTGAGCATGCTCGCGGGGCTGACCGACTCGGCACTTGACGGCATCACTTCGTTGCTCAATCTGCTGGCGGTGCATTACGCCTTGCGCCCCGCCGATGAGGATCATCGATACGGGCATGGCAAGGCCGAGTCGCTGGCGGGGATGGCGCAGGCGCTGTTCATTGGCGGCAGCGCGGTGCTGATTGCCTTGCAGGCCGTCGACCGCTTGAAACATCCGGAACCGGTGGGCGCGCCATGGATCAGCATCGGGGTCATCGTGTTTTCCCTGGCGCTGACCCTGGCACTGCTGATGCTGCAACATCGGGTGGTCAAGGCCACCGGTTCCAACGCGGTGCACGCCGACTCCCTGCATTACCGCTCGGACATGTTGCTCAACGGCAGCATTCTGGTGGCGTTGGTGCTGGCCGGGTTTGGCTGGCATCAGGTCGACCCGTGGTTCGGCCTGGGGATCGCCGCCTACATTCTCTGGAGCGCGATTCAGATCGCCCGGGAAAGTTTTACGGTGCTGATGGATGAAGAACTGCCACCGGATGTCAGCCAGCACATGCTCGAACTGGCCTGCAACGTGCCGGGCGTATTGGGCGCCCATGACTTGCGCACGCGGGTGTCCGGTAACCAGTGGTTTGTGCAATTGCACCTGGAATTGCCGGGCGAGTTGACGCTGTCAGTCGCCCACGGCATCAGCGACCAGGCCGCCGATGCGATTCACGCGGCTTATCCGCGAGCAGAAGTGCTGGTGCACGCTGATCCGCAGGAAGTGGTGCTGGCGGCCACCAGGGCTCAATAAGACACCTGATAACCACGGCTGCCCAGGCAGTTGCCCTGGGCCTGGCGGTAGACTTGCACCACCGACGGGTCCGGCTGGTAGGTGGCCGTTCGCGGATCGAAGCCACTCTGCTGCACGGCGTATTGATAGCACTCGTAACCGTCCTGGTTGACCTGCTCCGGCGACTGACCGTTGGCCGGATACGCCACCACGTCATAACCCTGACTGACCGGTTGCGGTTGCGGTTGCGGCTGCACGGGCGGCTCGACCACCACGTAATCCTGAGTGCTTTGCTGATAGGCGTAATAGGACCCGGCCGCCAGGAACAGCAGCGCACCGCCGACCCACACTTCACGGGCGTAATCGGGCAGGTAGCTGACACGAATCCCGCGCGGCGGTTGCACCACGACATAACGCGGACCCTGCGGGCGATACCAGTAGCCCCCGGAATAGAAATAGTCCCGACCACCGTAGGGTACGCGGTAGTCGCGGTCCGGGAAGCGATCGATCACATGACCGGGGCGATATTGCGGGCCGGGGCCCCAGCCGTTGCCATGTCCGTCGGGGCGGCCTGGCCAGCGACGGTCATCGGGGCGCTGACCGTTATTTTGCCAATGCTGGTTGTTATCGCTTCGCCGCGGAGCATCCTGATAGTAACCGCGCTGCGGTTGCTGGGTCTGGCGCACGGTGTCGGGCCGGCCCTGGATCGGCAGGTCATTGGCCGGTAGTTGCGGTGGTGGTGGTGGCGGCCGCACCGGGCTGTTGTAGTCGGGCGGCTGACGGTTGGATTGATTCTGGCCGTTGTGCTCGAACTGACGACTGTTGTCGCCTCGAATGATGTCGTTGCTTTGCCCGCGCGGCTGATTATTTTGCGGGCGCGGCTGATTATTGCCGCCATGGCCCTGATTGTTTCCCTGATGGCCATCCGAACCCCGTTGCCCGCCGTCGGGACCTCGGTTTTGCGGCTCATCGGCCAGCGATTGTGCGGTGACACTGACACACAGCAAACCAACTCCGGCCAAACGCCAGATACGCGACTTCATGCTTTTCCTCACTGCGGGTCAGGGCCTGTACATGAGACTGGGAAAGCAGCGGCCGGTTCTGCGACAGGTTATCAGTCACGAAACATATTTGCCGGCTGCTGGCTTGCTGGCGACGGGGCCTTGGGGATTTATACCGATCTTGAGGCCGCCTTCGCTGGCAAGCCAGCTCCTACAGGGGGGGCGGGACGGAAGGTAAATCGCACGCAAAAGAAAAGGGAGACCCGTCGGCCTCCCTTTGAGAACTTCGTCCGTGCTCGACGCTTTTGACGTCGGCTCACCTCACGCCGTCTTCTGGACAGTGTGCAGCTCGGGGGCCGGCTCATCCCCTGTGGGGAGTGGCGACCGCAGCTGGCCTGATTGGGCGAGCCGCTGTGGACTGTTTGTCCGAGCAGTGATTCTGGTGATAAGAATAGGCTGAAGGCCGCGACAGAGGATTGCGAAGATTGCTCAAATAAACATGACTTGCGCAATTTTTAACCCTGGATAGATAATCTGCCGCAATTGATATGACAAAGGCCTGATTGATGAGCAAACTCGACCGATACGACCTGAGCATTTTGGCGGAATTGCAGCGCGACGCGCGCATTTCCAACCAGGAGCTGGCCGAACGCATCGGCCTGTCACCCTCGCCTTGCTCGCGCCGGGTCAAGCAACTGGAAGACGACGGCTACATCACCCGCCAGGTGGCGCTGCTGGACCGAAAAATGCTCGGTCTGAGCCTGACGGCTTATGTGCTGATCGGCATGGACCGGCATACGCCGGAGCGTTTCGAGAACTTCGAAGCGGCGATCCGGACATTGCCTCAGGTGCTGGAATGCAGCCTGGTGACGGGGATGGATGCGGACTATCAGCTCAAGGTGGTGGTGCCGGATATGGATCACTATCAGAAACTGCTGCTGGGGCATCTGACCCGGATTGAAGGGGTGACCAGCGTGCGCTCGAGTTTTGTGTTGAATCAGGTGCTCAATAGCACTGAATTGCCTTTGACTCATCTGCGTAGCTGATGACGCCTTCGCGGGCAAGCCTCGCTCCTACGGGGATCTCACCCCTATCCTGTAGGAGCGAGCTTGCTCGCGATGGTCGTCAACGATAACGCTGTGGACCTGACACCCCAAGGCGTTCTCAGGTTTTTCGCGAGCAAGCTCGCTCCTACAGCGAAGGGGCCGGCACAGGCGACGAATAGCTGCGACACACTGCCGCAGGTCAATCCCCCACCCCTCCCCCTTGTCGTATACTCCAGCGCCTTTTAGCCCCGCCCGCACTGGAGATGTCCGATGGATCCTGCAGTATTCGAAGAGTGGATGATGACCGGACTGGTCAGCATCCTGATCATTTTCATGGGTTTTATCGTCTGGGATCTGGCGAAAAAATCCAAGGCCGGGCGCTTTGGCTCGTTCATCCTGTTCTTCGTGCTCGGCCTGGGCGTGGCCGCGTTCGTGATCAAAAGCGTAGTCATCGGCCTGATCGAGTCCGGCTCAATTTAAACGCGCAGGCACTTCTTTCCACTGGCCCTGATCGAGCCCTTCGATCGACCAGTCGCCGATTCTGACCCGCACCAGCCGCAACGTCGGCAAGCCGACCGCCGCGGTCATGCGCCGCACCTGACGGTTGCGGCCCTCGCGAATCACCAGCTCAAGCCAGCTGGTGGGCACGCTCTTGCGAAAACGCACCGGCGGATTGCGCGGCCACAATGTCGGCTCTTCCAGCTGCCGCGCTTCGGCGGGCAAGGTCATGCCGTCGTTCAACTCGACGCCATCGCGCAAACGCTGCAATTGCCCGGGGCTCGGCTCGCCTTCCACCTGCACCCAATACGTCTTGGCCAGTTTGTGTTTCGGGTCGGCGATCCGCGCCTGCAGTTGTCCGTCGTTGGTCAATAACAACAAGCCTTCGCTGTCGCGGTCCAGCCGTCCCGCCGGGTAAATCCCGGGGATATCGATGAAATCCTTGAGCGTCGCCCGCCCCTCGCCGTCGCTGAACTGCGTCAGCACATCGAAGGGTTTGTTGAACAGAATCAGCTTCGGTTCGGCCGGCGGCGCTTTGGCGACACGGCGCGGGGCTGATGGCGGGTTATTCGCGCCAGGGCGGTGAGAGACAGGACGTGGAGGACGAGACATGGGCAAGGGAACATCTAACGATCAGGGCTGCTAATGCTAGTGCCCTGACCGCCAAATGACCATGACCACGCGCTATCAGCGGAACGGCGGCTCGTCGAAGCTGCGCAGTTTGCGCGAGTGCAGCGAGTTGAGTTCGGTGCGCAACAGATCCACCGCCTCGATGCCGATTTTCAAGTGCTGGCTGACCGCTCGCTCATAAAAGGCGTTGGCCGAGCCCGGCAGTTTGATTTCACTGTGCAGGGGTTTGTCGGACACGCAGAGCAACGTGCCGTACGGCACCCGCAAGCGATAACCCTGGGCGGCAATGGTGCCACTTTCCATGTCCACCGCCACCGCACGGGACAGGTTGATCAACGGTCGTTCCTGGGCCCAGCGCAATTCCCAGTTCCGGTCGTCATAGGTCAGGACGGTGCCGGTGCGCAGGCGTTTCTTCAGCTCGTCGCCCTTCTCGCCGGTGATGTTCGCCGCGGCTTGCTGCAAGGCCATCTGCACTTCGGCGAGGGCCGGGATGGGAATGTTCGGCGGCACCACACGGTCGAGAATCCCGTCGCGGCGCATGTAAGCGTGGGCCAGCACATAGTCGCCAATGGTCTGGGACTGACGCAAGCCGCCGCAGTGACCGATCATCAGCCAGCAATGCGGGCGCAATACGGCCAGGTGGTCGGTGATGTTCTTGGCGTTGGACGGGCCGACGCCGATGTTCACCAGGGTCACGCCGTGGCCATCGGTGGCGATCAGGTGATAGGCCGGCATCTGGTAACGGTGCCAGACCACACCCGCGGCAATCGCCGAGGCTTCGCCGTGGTCCATGCTCTTTTCGATGATCACGTTGCCAGGCAAGACCATGCGCACGAAACGTGGATCACTGCGCAGTTGCTCCAGGCCATGGACGATGAACTGGTCGACGTAGCGGTGGTAGTTGGTCAGCAGAATCCACGGCTGCACATGACGCCAGTCGCTGCCGGTGTAATGCACCAGGCGCCGCAGGGAGAAATCCACCCGCGCGGCATCGAACAGCGCCAGCGGCAGCGGGTCGGTGTTTTCCCAATCGTACAGGCCATCGGCAATGCCATCGGTCGCGGCCGACAGGTCGGTACTGGGGAAGACTCGCGCCAGCACGGCGGCGGTGACGCCGGAGCCGGCCAACTCATCACCCTGCTCGACCACGTAGGGATAAGGAATGTTCTGCTGGCTGACGCCCACTTCCACGGTCACGGTGAAGTCGTGCATCAGCGGAACGAGTTGTTCCAGCAGGTATTTGCGGAAAGCGGCCGGGTGGGTGACGGTGACGCTGTAGGTTCCGGGCAGCTGAACCTTGGCATACGCGCGCGTGGTCTGCGGGACTTCGCCCTGGCAGTGATAGGTCAGACGCAGTTCGGGATAACGAAACATTGCACGCTGTTCGGCGTCCGGTTCGACTCGATCCTTGAGGTAACGCTTGAGCGCCTGGGTCAGCGCAGTGGTTGCACGATTGTGCAAGAGCGCAAGCCGGTCCACGGCTTGCTCGGCGGTTTGAACGACAATAAAAGCTTCGGTCACGATCAGCATCCTGTGTTCTGACTTGCAGAGCTTCATCTTGCCTGCAACATCGCTTCACGGGAACAGTGGCATGCTGATTCACAAGTACTGGGTACACCAAAGATCAAATGTGGGAGCGGGCTTGCTCGCTCCCACATTAGCCAGGTGTCGCTCACGATGTCGTGGTCAGAAGCCTTGCGGAGTCGAGCGGGCAACAATCGCCTCGACATCCAGGCCGCGAGGCAACGCACCGTAAACCCGCCCACCACCATTCAGGCGGCTGGCGATGAAGGCGTCGCTGACCGCTGCATTACCCGCCTCCAGCAACAGCCTGGCCTGAAGCCCCAACGCGATGTCTTCGGTCAACTGCCGGGCGCGGTACTGAATGTCGTCGGTGTCCTTGAACGCCACCTGCAATTGACTGATGTGCGCCGCCAGGCGCTTGTCGCCATGACCATCGCCCAATTCGCTGAACAACACATCAAGCACACCCGGCTCCTTGGACAACGCGCGCAGCACGTCGAGGCATTGCACGTTGCCGGAACCTTCCCACGTCGAGTTGACCGGCGCCTCACGGTACAGCCGCGGCAGGATGCTGTCTTCGACATAGCCGGCGCCGCCCATGCATTCGGCGGCTTCGTTGATCATCGCGGGCGCGCGCTTGCAGATCCAGTACTTGCCCACCGCCGTGACCAGCCGGGCGAATTTCGCTTCGTGGCTGTCATCCAGATGATCCAGCGCCCGGCCCATGCGCAGGCTCAAGGCCAGGGCCGCCTCGCTTTCCAGTGCCAGGTCGGCCAATACGTTTTGCATCAAGGGTTGTTCGCTGAGCAGCTTGCCACCGACCCGGCGATGAGCGCAGTGATGGCTGGCCTGGGTCAACGCCTGGCGCATCAAGGCGCTGGAACCGACCATGCAATCGAAACGGGTCATGGCGACCATTTCGATGATGGTGGGCACCCCTCGGCCTTCTTCGCCCACCATCCAGGCCAGGGCGCCACGGAACTCCACTTCGCTGGAGGCATTGGAGCCATTGCCCAGTTTGTTCTTCAGACGCTGGATATAGAACTGGTTGCGCGTGTCGTCCGGACGATGGCGCGGCAGCAGGAAACAGGTCAAACCCTTGTCAGTCTGGGCGAGCGTCAGGAAGGCATCGCACATCGGTGCCGAACAGAACCACTTGTGGCCCACCAGTTCATAGGCCTGGCCAGGGCCGCTGGCGCCGACCGGATAGGCTTTGGTGGTATTGGCCCGCACATCGGTGCCGCCCTGCTTCTCGGTCATGGCCATACCAATGGTGACACCGGCCTTGTGGGCCATGCCGACGTTGCGCGGGTCGTATTCGGTGGCGAGGATTTTCGGCAGCCACAGCTGCGCCAGATCCGGCTGCAGGCGCATCGCCGGGACACTGGCAAACGTCATGGTCAACGGGCAGCCACTGCCGGCTTCGGCCTGGCTGTGCAGATACGTCATCGAGGCGCGGGCGACGTGGGCGCCGGGCTGCGGATGCGCCCAGGGCAATGAGGTCAAGCCGTGCTCGACCGCCGTGCGCATCAGCTGGTGATACGCCGGGTGAAATTCCACCAGGTCGACGCGATGCCCGTAACGGTCGTGACTGCTGAACACCGGTTTGTACTGATTGGCCAGAAAACCCGCTTCCATCAGCGGTCCGCCGGCCAGTGCGCCGTAGGCGTCGATCCGCGACTCGGCCCAACCGGCGCCAAAACGCCGCGACCACTCCTGCAGAGGCAGGTCGATGCGATACAGGTTGGTGCCGTCCAGCGAGGGTGGCTGGTTGGTGACTTCGTGGGTTTCGGCGAACTGATGCAGGTTCATGACGGGGCTCCATTGGTCAGCCAAGGGATTTTCAGTTAAGCACCGCCCCACGGCCGAACAAAGTGTCATATCTGCCTAACTGTCGGCGCTTTCGCCCTGTCCGGAGCAAAGCACCCGACGATAGAGCGCCGCCTGCAGGTCTTCGAATTTCAGCGGTTTGTTCAGGTAATCGATCACGGCGCCGCTTGGGCAGTGTTCTCGATCAGCGCCCAGGGCAACCACGAATACCGGCAGTTCGGCGCAACCCGGCAAATGACGGATCTGGCAGTGCACAGACATGCCTTTCAGTGGCGGCAACTGACTATCGAGCAATACCGCATCAAAGGCTTCACACTGCAAATGATCGAGCGCAGCGCTGCTGTTGTCGGCCGTGCGCACCCGGAATCCCAACTTGAGCAACATGCCACGCATCACCAGTTGATTGAGGCTGTTGTCATCGATCAACAGCACGGTGCAGTCCTGAGGCAGTCGCAGGCGAGGGAGCGCCCGAGCCATCGAAGGCACTGATGGGCGTTCCACCACGGGCAGTTCAAATTCGACGTCGAGCTGAAAACGGCTGCCGCGCCCGGGCTCGGAGCGGTGAGTCAGACGTCCGCCCAGCAATTCGATCAGTTGCCGACAGATCGCCAGGCCGACGCCCAGGCCACCGTATTCACGGGTCATCGAACCGTCGAGCTGGAAAAACCGCTGGTACATCGTCGCCTCTCCCAGGTCGGTGAAACCGATGCCGGTGTCGATCACCACAAAGGACAGCGCCAGTCGGTCGGCCCCCACGGGTTTACCCGTCACCCGCAGCGCCACCCCGCCGATCCGGGTGAACTTGATGGCGTTATCCAGCAGGCATTCCAGGCATTGCGCCAACTTGGCACTGTCACCGAGCAAACGATCCGGCAGCCCCGGTGCCACGTCGACCTTGAAGTCCAGCGACTTGCCCGAGGCATTGCCCTCGAACTGCACTCGCAAGGCGTCGACCACGCCGCGCAAACTGCACAGGGCCGCAACGGTCTTGAGCTTGCCGGCCTGCAGTTCGGTCAGGGTCAGGATGCCATTGACCATGCGCATCATCTCGCGCGCCGAGCCCGCCGCCGTTTGCTGGTATTGCTCCAGTTCGGCGTCCATCTCGACGGTTTGCATCAGTTCCAGCGAACCGATCACCCCGTTCATGGGCGTGCGCAGTTCGTGGGTCAGGGTCGCCAGGAATTCATCCTTGAGCTTGTTGCCGTGCGCCAGTTGCTGGTTCAGCACTTCGAGCGTTTGCCCGGCGTCAAGCAACGTCTGCGCCTGCTGTTCGCGCATGGCATTGATGCGGTCGGCCAGGGCCAGCGACAGCAGCGCCACTTCAATCGCCGCGCCGATCTGGCTGGAATACATGGTCAGGAACACGTTCGGCAGATACCCCAGCACCATCAGCGTATTGATGATGCCCCCGAGCAAAAATGCCGACCAGGCAATGATGAAATACCGCGCCACCCGCAGGCCGCGCAGCCAGGCGAAAATCCCCGCGGCAAAAATCACCAGGGTGAACGTCAGCGCCAGGGCCGTCGCCAGACGCAGGGCCAGGGCATAACTGGTCATCAACGACAACCCGACCACCACGGCGCCGAACGCAATCAGCGCCAACAGCAAGCGATCGAGCCAGCGACTGTAGGTCGCGGTCTGCAGGAAGCTGCGGGCGAACTGGCTGCCGAACAGCCCCGCACAACCGATGAAGAAGGGCGTCGCCGCGTTGGCCCACCAGGGATTGTCCGGCCAGAAATACTCCACGGCCGCGCCATTCACCGACAACTGGTACAAACCGAACGAGGCGATATAGAAGATGTAATACAGGTAACTGGTGTCACGTACGCTGAGGTAGATGAACAGGTTGTAGACCAGCATTCCCAGTAGCACACCATAGATCACGCCCAGCACATAAAGGCGCACCGGCTGGTCTTCGAGGTAAGCGGTGCTCGACCACAACGTCACCGGCGCCTGGATCGAGCCTTCGCTTTCCAGGCGTAGATAGACGGTTTGCGATTGATCGGGCGTAAAAACCAGATTGAACAGGTAATTGTTCTGGCGAATCTCGCGACTGTCGAACGGCAAGGCATCGCCGGTCTGCCGGGCCAACCGGTAGCCCCCGGCCGAATCGGGCACGTACAGGTCAAGGTGATCAAGGGGCGGATAGGCCAGTTCCAGCAGCCAGGTCCGTTGCGCCGCCGGATGGGTCGGGCGGTAATGCAGGTCGATTTTCAGCCAGAACGCCGAACGCGAATAACCGGCGTTGAGGGTGTCGTTATCGTGGGTTTTGAACTGCCCCGCTGCGGCTTGCGCGCGGACATCGGCAATGCTTGCCTGACCACTGGCGTCTTCGAACACTTGCAGGGTTCGGCCCAGGGGAAGGCTTTGGGTGAATTCATCGAACTCGACGGCGCTCGCCATCAGGGGCCAGCACAACAGCAACATCAGCAAATAGCGCATTTAAGCCCCAGCGTGGCCTGTCCGGTTATCTCAGGAAGCCCCTCATTCCCTTTGAGCAGACGTAAAACCGGTATTACCTGTATTGACTTGGATCCACTCTAGCATAGCGGTTGATGGCTATTGAGCACCATGGAAATTTATCCCACAAAGGCTCTAGCACGGGCGTTCCGGCTGTATACCCTGAGTTAGAGCTGTTTCCCCGGTCAGATTGTGACAATGGCCTGAACGTGCGTGGGTTTTCCGCCTGCAAGGTTGATCGGACGGCACCCGAAAAACGATGTTTGGTGGTAAGCTCGCGCACCATGAATATCTACAGCTCTCGCCCCGTTGTCCTCTGTCTCTCCGGCCACGACCCAAGTGGTGGCGCCGGCTTGCAGGCAGATATCGAAGCCCTGCTCGCTCAGGGTTGTCATGCGGCCCCGGCCGTCACTGCCCTGACCGTGCAAGACACCGTCAACGTCACTGACTTCCGCGTCCTCGACCGTGAGTGGGTGTTGGCCCAGGCCAATGCCGTGCTCAACGATTCCGAAGTCGCGGCCGTCAAACTGGGCATGCTCGGTTCCCTGGAAATGGTCGACACCGTGGTCGAACTGCTGCAGGCGCACCCGCATTTGCCGATGGTCTGCGACCCGGTGCTGCGGGCCGGCGGCGGCGGACGACTGGGCAAGGATGAAGTCGGTTATGCCATGCGCGAACGCCTTCTGCCCCTGGCCATCATTGCCACCCCTAACCTTCCCGAAGCGCGCATTCTCGCCGAGCTGCCAGAAGGCACCGCGGACCAGTGCGCGGAAAAACTCTTGCCGTACGTCAAGCACCTGCTGATCACCGGCGGTCATGGCGATGAAGATGAAATACACAATCGCCTGTACAGCCGTGACGGCAGCCGTGAAACCTTCACCTGCCAGCGTTTGCCCGGCAGTTATCACGGCTCCGGCTGCACCTTGGCCAGCGCCTTGGCCGGTCGCCTGGCCCTGGGTGAAAACCTCGCCAGCGCCGTGCGCAGCGCGCTTGACTACACTTGGCGTACCCTGCGGGACGCAGAGCAGCTGGGCAAAGGCCAGTTCGTACCGCGCCGCCTGCCGCTGGATTTCTGTTCGTAACTTTTGATGCGTAAAGCGCAGAGGCTTGTCCGATGAAACTACGTGGCCTTTACGCCATTACCGACAGCCAGTTGCTGGCAGGTAAATTTCTGTCGTACGTGGAGGCGGCGCTGGAAGGCGGCGTCACCCTGCTGCAATACCGCGACAAGAGCAGCGACGAGGCCCGCCGCCTGCGCGAGGCCGAAGCCCTGCGCGATCTGTGCGAGCGCTACAAGACCCGGCTGATCATCAATGATGACGCCGAACTGGCTGCGCGCCTGAACGTCGGCGTGCACCTGGGCCAGACCGACGGCCCGCTGATGCCGGTTCGGGCCCTGCTCGGTCGCCAGGCGATCATCGGCTCGACCTGCCACGCGCAACTCGAACTCGCCGAACAAGCGGCCAGGGAAGGCGCCAGTTATGTCGCCTTCGGCCGCTTCTTCAACTCCACGACCAAACCTGGCGCACCGACCTGCAGCCTCGAACTGCTCGACCAGGCCCGCAGCAAATTGCACCTGCCGATCTGCGCGATTGGCGGCATCACCCTGGATAACGCCGCCCCGCTCGTGGCCCATGGGGTCGATCTGCTGGCGGTGGTCCATGGCCTGTTTGGCGCCGAAAGCACGGCTGAAGTGACCCGCCGCGCCCGCGCATTCAATGCACTGCTTTCTGTTTAAGTAGCTTAAAGTCTGATTTGAGAGCCCGATCATGTCTCGTTCCGAAACGCTGTTTGCCAATGCCCAGAAACACATTCCCGGTGGCGTGAACTCGCCTGTTCGCGCATTCAAGAGCGTTGGCGGCACGCCTTTGTTCTTCAAACATGCCGAAGGCGCCTACGTCACCGACGAAGACGACAAGCGTTATGTGGATTACGTCGGTTCCTGGGGGCCGATGATTCTCGGTCACAGCCACCCGGACGTACTGGACGCGGTGCGTAAACAGCTTGAACACGGCCTGTCCTACGGCGCCCCGACCGAGATGGAAACCCAGATGGCCGACCTGGTCTGCTCGATCGTGCCATCGATGGAAATGGTGCGCATGGTCAGCTCCGGTACCGAAGCGACCATGAGCGCCATTCGCCTGGCCCGCGGTTTCACCGGTCGCGACAGCATCATCAAGTTCGAAGGTTGCTACCACGGTCACTCCGACAGCCTGCTGGTCAAGGCCGGCTCCGGCGCGCTGACCCAGGGCGTGCCGAGTTCGGCCGGTGTGCCGGCGGCCTTCGCCAAACATACGCTGACCCTGCCGTTCAACGACATCGAAGCGGTAGAAACCATGCTCGCCGACGTGGGCCAGGACGTGGCCTGCATCATCGTCGAACCCGTGGCCGGCAACATGAACTGCGTACCGCCGGCACCGGGTTTCCTCGAAGGCCTGCGGACCCTGTGCGACAAGCACGGCGTGGTGCTGATTTTCGACGAAGTGATGACCGGTTTCCGTGTCGCCCTCGGCGGCGCCCAGGCCCACTACGGCGTAACGCCCGACCTGAGCACCTTTGGCAAGATCATCGGTGGCGGCATGCCAGTCGGTTGCTTCGGCGGCAAACGCGAAATCATGTCGCACATCGCACCTCTGGGCCCGGTCTACCAGGCGGGCACCTTGTCGGGTAATCCGCTGGCGATGGCTGCCGGCCTGACGACGCTGCGCCTGATCAGCCGTCCTGGTTTCCACGACGAACTGACCGACTACACCAGCCGCCTGCTCGACGGCCTGCAACAACGCGCCGATGCAGCAGGCATCCCGTTCGTGACCACCCAGGCCGGTGGCATGTTCGGCCTGTATTTCAGCGGCGCCGATGACATCGTGACCTTCGATGACGTGATGTCCAGCGACGCCAATCTGTTCAAGCGCTTCTTCCATCTGATGCTGGAAGGTGGCGTGTACCTGGCGCCGAGTGCTTTCGAAGCCGGCTTCACGTCGATCGCCCATGGCGACACCGAGCTGAAATTGACGCTGGACGCTGCCGAGCGCGCATTCGCCGCCTTGAAATAACCCGGTGGCGCTGACGTTGGCCATTGCCAGCGTCAGCTTTTACCTACACTTGCGTCCTTTTCCTGCTGATCTGCGAATAATCCCCGGTAAAGTGGGCGATATATTCCCCGCGCAGCAGAAAAACGAGTAAAGACTTTGTAAGGATGGCCCTGCTTATTTCATAATGCGCGCTTATTGGATCCCCCTCGATGGGTCCGCGCGCCCTCCAGAGGTAAGTCGATTCCCATGAACCGCACCGGCCGCACCCTTGCATTGGGCTGCCTGTTGCTCCTTCAGCCCCTGCTCGCGCTCGCACAGGCAGGCGGCAACTCGTTGTTAATCCCAGCGATGGGTCGCTGCACCCTCAATACTCAGCCGCAAGATCTGGCACAGGCACTCGCGGCCTGCCAGAAAGCGTCGGATGAAGGGGATGCGCAAGCGCAATACGAGCTGGGCGAGTTCTACTACGACGGTAAAAATGCGCCGCGCGACCTCAATAAAGCCCTGAGCTACTTCGAAAAGGCCTCGCTGCAAGGCCACGCCCAGGCGCAATTCAAACTCGGCACCATGTTTTTCCACGGCGAAGGCGTGCCGGCCAATAACGTTCAGGCGTATATCGTGCTGAAAATGGCCGCGGTCAATGGCGCTGAAGAGGCGCTGGATACGGCGGATGAAGTGGCCGAGAAGATGCCTCGGGAAGAACTGGAAGTCGCCACTCAGGTGCTGGGGCAGATTTTCCGCAAGTATTTGATGGAATTGCAGAGTGCGGATGGGCGTACGCCATTTTCGCCTCTTCCCTGATTTCTGCGTTGTCCTGACTGGCCCCTTCGCGAGCAAGCCCGCTCCCACATTAGATCTTCAGTGAACACACTATTTGTGAAAACCCGAGATCAACTGTGGGAGCGGGCTTGCTCGCGAAGGGAACGACTCGGTTTTAAGGCTTACTTCTCAGGCATCGGCATCGGAAACGGCATGACATTGCCGACCGCGCCGCGGGCTTCGCTGATTTTCGGTGTGCCAAGGCGTTCGACTTCGTCGATGCGCACGATCGAATGCATCGGCACAAAGCTGCGCACAACGCCTTCGAACTGAGCCTTGAGCTTCTCTTCACTAGGATCGACGACTACCTGGGTGCGCTCGCCAAAGACGAACTCTTCCACTTCCAGGAAGCCCCACAGATCACTTTGATAGATCTGCTTGGCGTACATTTCGTACACCTGGCCCTGATTGAGAAAAATCACCTTGTAGATTGGAGCTTCACGTTTGGTCATGGTGGGCGAGCAACACATCGGGGATAAAAATGAGGGCGCGAACTATAGCATAGCCACCGGACGCACAGCGGTAGGAACCTTGGGACATGTTCCCTATAATGCGCGGTTCTTTGAATCACGTGATGACTCTATCCATGGCCAAGAAGCTTTACATCGAAACCCACGGTTGCCAGATGAACGAGTACGACAGCTCGCGCATGGTCGATCTGCTGGGCGAACATCAGGCCCTGGAAGTCACCGCCCGCGCTGAAGACGCCGACGTGATCCTGCTCAACACCTGTTCCATTCGCGAACGCGCCCAGGACCGGGTGTACTCCCAGCTCGGCCGCTGGCGCGAACTGAAACTGGCCAACCCGGACATGGTGATCGCCGTCGGCGGTTGCGTGGCCAGCCAGGAAGGCGCCGCCATCCGTGACCGGGCGCCGTATGTCGACGTGGTGTTCGGCCCGCAAACCCTGCACCGCCTCCCGGAAATGATCGACGCCGCCCGCGCCACCAAGTTGCCGCAAGTGGACGTCTCGTTCCCGGAAATCGAAAAATTCGACCACCTGCCCGAGCCGCGCATCGATGGCCCGAGCGCCTATGTGTCGGTGATGGAAGGTTGCAGCAAGTACTGCACGTTCTGCGTGGTGCCCTACACCCGTGGTGAAGAAGTCAGCCGCCCGTTCGACGACGTGATCGCCGAGATCATTCACCTGGCCGAAAACGGCGTGCGTGAAGTGACCTTACTGGGGCAGAACGTCAACGGTTATCGCGGCACTACCCACGATGGTCGCCTGGCGGATCTGGCCGAGCTGATCCGGGTGGTCGCCGCCGTCGATGGTATCGACCGCATCCGCTACACCACTTCGCACCCGCTGGAGTTTTCCGACAGCCTGATCCAGGCGCACGCCGACGTGCCGGAATTGGTGAAACACCTGCACTTACCGGTGCAATCGGGCTCCGACCGCATTCTGTCGGCAATGAAGCGCAACCACACCGCGCTGGAATACAAATCGAAACTGCGC
The DNA here is from genome assembly GCF_002029345.1 of Pseudomonas sp. VI4.1. Classification (NCBI taxonomy): domain Bacteria; kingdom Pseudomonadati; phylum Pseudomonadota; class Gammaproteobacteria; order Pseudomonadales; family Pseudomonadaceae; genus Pseudomonas; species Pseudomonas sp. VI4.1. Next base: position 152,342 of record NZ_MULM01000184.1, on the reverse strand, counting down.
AAGCTGCGGGCCGCCGTGCCAGGGATTTGCATCAGCTCGGACTTCATCGTCGGCTTCCCGGGCGAGACCGAAAAAGACTTCGAACAGACCATGAAGTTGATCGAAGACGTCGGTTTCGACTTCTCCTACTCGTTCGTCTACAGCCAGCGTCCGGGGACGCCGGCCGCCGATCTGGCCGACGACACGCCGGAAAGCCTGAAAAAAGAGCGCCTGAATGCGCTGCAACATCGCCTGAACCAGCAAGGTTTCGAAATCAGCCGACAAATGGTCGGTTCGATCCAGCGGATCCTGGTGACCGATTATTCGAAAAAAGACCCTGGTGAACTGCAGGGCCGGACCGAGAATAACCGTATCGTCAACTTCCGTTGCGATAATCCAACCTTGATCGGGCAGTTCGCCGATGTGCACATCGACGCGGCACAGCCGCACTCGCTGCGGGGCTCGCTGATTTCGTAACACCGCAATCCCCTGTGGGAGCGGGCTTGCTCGCGAAAGCGGTGTGTCAGCCACATCAATGTCGACTGACACTCCCTCTTCGCGAGCAAGCCCGCCCCCACAAGGGGCGGTGTTGGGCGCTGGATTATTTAAGAGCTTTCGCACCCAGCCCACTGGCGTTATCCTTGATTTCATCTCAATTGCCCCAGGGCGGCTAAATACGACCTTGAACGCACCCATAGAACCACATCGTTTCATCCTCGAGCCCTTTGAAGCTCGCCGCTTCGCCAATCTGTGCGGGCAATTCGATGAGCATCTGCGCTTGATCGAACAGCGCCTGACCATCGAGATCCGCAACCGCGGGAACCAGTTCGAACTGATCGGCGAACCCAAACACACCACCTCCGCGGAAAACCTGCTGCGGCGCCTGTACCGGGAAACCAAGGGTACCGAGCTGTCGCCAGACATGGTTCACCTGTTCCTGCAGGAATCGGCCGTCGAAGAGTTGGACAACCACTCCCCCGCCGAACCGTCCGTCGCCCTGCGCACCAAGAAAGGCATGATTCGCCCTCGCGGCTTGAATCAGTTGCGCTATGTGAAGGAAATCCTCGGGAACGACATCAATTTCGGCATCGGCCCGGCCGGTACCGGCAAGACCTATCTGGCCGTTGCCTGCGCGGTAGACGCGCTGGAACGCGAGCAGATTCGCCGCATCCTGCTGGTACGCCCGGCAGTGGAGGCGGGCGAAAAGCTCGGTTTCCTGCCCGGCGACCTGTCGCAGAAGATCGACCCGTACCTGCGCCCGCTCTATGACGCACTCTATGAAATGCTCGGCTTCGAACACGTGGCCAAGCTGATCGAGCGCCAGGTCATTGAAGTCGCGCCGCTGGCCTACATGCGCGGTCGCACGCTGAACAACAGCTTCATCATCCTCGATGAAAGCCAGAACACCACGGTCGAGCAGATGAAAATGTTCCTGACCCGGATCGGCTTCGGTTCCACGGCGGTCATCACCGGCGACATCACCCAGGTCGACCTGCCGAAAGGCACCAAGTCCGGGCTGCACCACGTGATCGAGGTCCTCAAGGACGTGCCAGGCATCAGCTTCACTCACTTCCAGGCCAAGGACGTCGTGCGCCATCCACTGGTGCAGCGTATCGTCGAAGCCTACGAGCGCTTCGAGAATCGCGTGGCCGAAGAACCGGCGAAGTTCTCTTCCAGGGACAATCGCCACGATGCTTGAGCTTGATCTGCAACTTGAAAGCCGGGGAACCGCCCCAAGCGAAGCCAAGTTCCGCCAGTGGTGCGAACTGGCCCTGCGCCAGCGGACTGCCGACTCCGAAATGACCATCCGTCTGGTCGATGAGGACGAGGCCCGCGAACTGAACAGCACCTGGCGGCACAAGGATTACGCCACCAACGTCCTGTCGTTTCCTGCCGATGTGCCCGACGAGTTTCTCGACATCCCGCTGCTGGGCGATCTGGTGATCTGCGTGGCCGTGGTCGAGCGTGAAGCCGCCGAACAGGGCAAGGCGCTCGACGCCCATTGGGCGCATCTGGTCATCCACGGCTGCTTGCATCTGCTGGGTTACGACCATATAGATGACGACGAAGCTGAAGAAATGGAAGCACTGGAACGAACGTTGCTAGCAGAACTGGGTCACCCGGACCCGTATGCGGACGACGAAACAGACGAACCCCCTATCGTTACAACAAAGGATTCAGAGTAATCGCTATGAGCGAAGATCGATCGAGCAACGGGCAAAAGTCATGGCTGGGTAAGCTCACCCAGGCTTTTGCCCACGAGCCGAAGAACCGCCAGGAGCTGCTGGAGCTGCTGCGCGATGCACACCAGAACAAACTGCTGGACAGCGAAGCGCTGGCCATCGTCGAAGGCGCCATCCAGGTTGCAGACCTGCAAGTACGGGACATCATGGTCCCGCGCTCGCAGATGATCAGCATCAAGGCGACCCAGACCCCCCGCGAGTTCCTGCCCGCCGTGGTCGACTCGGCCCACTCCCGCTACCCGGTCATCGGCGAAAGCCATGATGACGTGATGGGCGTGCTGCTGGCCAAGGACTTGCTGCCGTTGATCCTCAAGGAGAACGGCGACAACTTCAACATCAAGGATCTGTTGCGTCCAGCCACCTTTGTGCCCGAGTCCAAGCGCCTGAATGTGCTGCTGCGCGAGTTCCGCGCCAACCATAACCACATGGCCATCGTCATTGACGAGTACGGCGGTGTGGCGGGCCTGGTGACCATCGAAGACGTGCTGGAACAGATCGTCGGCGACATCGAAGACGAGCACGACGTTGAAGAAGACAGCTACATCAAGCCGCTGCCCAGCGGTGACTTCCTGATCAAGGCCCTCACGCCGATCGAGAACTTCAACGAGTTCTTCGACAGCCAATTCTCCGATGACGAATTCGACACGGTTGGCGGTCTGGTGATGAGTGCATTCGGGCACCTGCCAAAACGCAACGAAATCACCGAAATCGGCCCTTATCGCTTCCGCATCCTGAACGCCGACAGCCGTCGGATTCACTTGCTGCGCCTGACGCCAATTGCCCGGTAACCACTAAGGATAGAAATGCTCTGGATCACCCGCCCCGGCTGGCCCGGTAACCTGCTGGCCGTGGCGGCCGGTGCAATCACCACCCTGGCCCTGGCGCCGTACGATATCTGGGCGCTGGCATTGCTGGCAGTCGGCTTGTTCTATGCCGGTTTACGTGAACTGAACCCTCGTCAGGCCCTGGGCCGAGGCTGGTGCTTCGGTTTTGGTCTGTTTGGCGCCGGTACCAGTTGGATTTACTACAGCATCCACCACTTCGGTGGCGCTTCGGTACTCCTGGCCGGCTTCTTGATGCTGATCTTCACGGCGGCGATTGCCTGGTTCTTCGCCCTGCCCGCCTGGATCTGGGTGCGCTGGCTGCGCCGCAACGAAGCGCCACTGGCCGATGCCTTGGCCTTCGCCGCGCTGTGGGTCGCCCAGGAGGCCTTTCGTGGCTGGTTTCTCACCGGCTTCCCGTGGCTCTATTCCGGGTACAGCCAACTCGATGGCCCTCTGTCCGGGCTCGCCCCCGTCGGCGGGATGTGGCTGATTTCCTTCACCCTGGCCCTGACGGCCGCGCTGATCTACAACGCGTTGCCTTTGGTGAAGACCGCTCGCAAAGGCTTCATCGCCGCTGGCGTACTGCTGCTGATCGGCCCATGGGTGGCCGGCATGGCGCTCAAGGAGCATGCCTGGACCAGCCCGGCGGGCGCGCCGTTGAGCGTCGCGGCGATCCAGGGCAATGTCGAACAGAGCATGAAGTGGGACCCGGCACAGCTCAACGCGCAGCTGGCGCTGTACCGCGACATGAGCTTCAGCTCCAGACCCGTCGACCTGTTGATCTGGCCGGAAACCGCGGTCCCGGTGCTCAAGGAGTCCGCCGAGGGCTTCCTGAACATGATGGGAGACTTCGCCGCAGAACGTAAATCGGCACTGATTACCGGCGTGCCGATCCGTCAGGAAGTGCATCAACAGAAACGCTTTTTCAACGGCATCACCGTCGTGGGCGAAGGCGACGGCACTTACCTCAAGCAGAAACTGGTGCCGTTTGGCGAATATGTGCCGTTGCAGGACGTGCTGCGCGGGTTGATCGCCTTTTTCGACTTGCCGATGTCGGACTTTGCCCGTGGCCCTGCCGATCAGCCGATGCTGCAAGCCAAGGGGTACCAGATCGCGCCGTACATCTGCTACGAAGTGGTCTATCCGGAATTCGCCGCCAGCCTCGCGGCCCGTAGCGATTTGCTGCTGACCATCAGCAACGACACCTGGTTCGGCACCTCCATCGGCCCGCTGCAACATTTGCAGATGGCGCAGATGCGTGCACTGGAAGCCGGACGCTGGATGATCCGCGCCACCAATAACGGCGTGACCGGCCTGATCAACCCGTTCGGGCAGATCACGGTGCAGATCCCGCAGTTCGAACGCGGCATTTTGTACGGCGAAGTGGTGCCGATGCACAACCTGACGCCTTACCTGCAATGGCGTTCGTGGCCGCTGATCATTGTTTGCGTGTTGTTGTTTGGCTGGGCGTTGATTGCGAATCGAATGGCCAAGACCGTCTGAACTGACACCGCATCAAACCTGTAGGAGCCGGCTTGCCGGCGAAGAGGCCCTTTCAGCCAACAATGATGTCGACTGGAAGGGCCTCTTCGCTGGCAAGCCAGCTCCTACAGGGCGTGGGTAACCATTCGGTTATCGGTAAAACAGCGAATACCCGATCTGCCCCACCGCCTCATTCATCAACTGCCCACTCTGCCAGAGCGCCTTGAACTCCGGCAGCCAGCCACCCAGTGGCCGGGCGTTGTCCACCCCCAGAAACCCCATCGGCGCCGGCACCACCTCGAACCCCGCCTGCTGGAAACTCCAGACCGCTCGCGGCATGTGCGAGGCGTGCGTCACGAGCACCACGCGTTTGATGCCTTGAGGCAGCAACACTTCGGCGCTGAACTGCGCGTTCTCCCAAGTGGTGCGGCTGCGCCCTTCCTGCCAGCGCACGGTCACGTCGAAATCATCGAGCAACGAGTCCGCCATCAACCTGGCTTCAGTCGGCGGCGTACCGTAATGCAGGCCACCACTGGTGAGGATCGGCAAGCCCGACGCCTTGGCCAGCCGCGCTGCATAGCGCTGGCGCTCCAGGCCGATACCGGTCGGCTGGTCGGCGCCCCAGGCCGGATCGCCACGCTCGCGTCCCGAACCCAGCACCACGATCGCATCCGCCTGCCGACCCAGTGTTGCCCATTCATGGCGAGCCAGCGGCGGTTCACGCTCAAGCGCCCTGGCGCTCCACTCCACCACTATCGGCAGGCTCATCAGCCAGAAGCCACCCACGCCCAAGGCAAAGCACAGGGCCGCCAGTCGCGCCTTGAGCGGCGCAACCACCAGGCAAGCAGCAACAGCAGCAACAGCACACCGGGAGGCAGCAGAAGTTGTTTGACGAAATAGCGAAAAGGCATCGAGCATCTCCAGAGATGCCCGAAGCCTAAGTGGGTTGACGCAATGCGACAACAAATGCGGAAGGACTATGCTTTAAAAAACCATATTGCATGGCTTCAAGTGCCCTTACTTGAACTGCAGAGACCGGACCTTTACCGAGTCCCTGCCAGGCACCTTGTCCTTGAGCCAGATGATCTTGGCCGAACGTGGTGCGTCGAGTTGCTTCACTGCCTCTGACAAGTATCCGTGTGATTCACGTTCACTGCGATCCAGATACGCTTTGACCAGTGCAAACTCTGCGGGGCTCAGGCCGCGCAGTTCCAGCTCCAAGGGGCGCTCGTCGCGCAGCCGGTCAGCGGTTTTTGCCGCGTCCAGGGCCATCCCCAGACGATCGATCAGTCTTTCGTACAGCTCCGGTTTTGTAACTTTTTGCCGTGACTCAACCATCCCTCACCTCATTGAAGATAAGACTCGCTCCCCTTTTAGAGCTTAGCTTCCATGAACAAACCGGCTGGGTGCCGCGACCAACGGCCCTCGCAGCGGTTTTTGCCGGGCCTTGGGCAGTAATCAGGGTTTCCCTCGGTAGAGTGCGGTCATGTATGCTACGACGCTTCCTGTAACTCCACTTCCAGCTCGTCTGGACACCGAAGCGCCGATCTGGCGCAATCACCGTCCAGCGTGCATCGAAGAGGACTAGGCCACCCCTATTCAGTTCAAAAGTAGCCATGCACGAACAATATCAGCCCCGTGAAATCGAAGCCGCCGCCCAGTCGTTCTGGGACGAGCAAAAGTCCTTTGAAGTCAGTGAACAGCCAGGCAAGGAGACGTTCTACTGCCTGTCGATGTTCCCTTACCCCAGCGGCAAGCTACACATGGGGCACGTGCGCAACTACACCATCGGCGACGTGATCTCCCGCTACCAGCGCATGCTCGGCAAGAATGTCCTGCAACCCATGGGTTGGGACGCCTTCGGCATGCCGGCGGAAAACGCCGCGATGAAGAACAACGTAGCGCCCGCCAAGTGGACCTACGAAAACATCGCCTACATGAAGACCCAGCTGCGCAGCCTGGGCCTGGCGGTGGACTGGTCCCGCGAAGTCACCACCTGCAAGCCGGATTACTACCGCTGGGAACAATGGCTGTTCACTCGCCTGTTCGAAAAAGGTGTGATCTACAAGAAAAGCGGCACCGTGAACTGGGACCCGGTCGACCAGACCGTGCTGGCCAACGAGCAGGTGATCGACGGGCGCGGCTGGCGCTCCGGCGCGCTGATCGAAAAGCGCGAAATCCCGATGTACTACTTCAAGATAACCGCTTACGCGGATGAGCTGCTGGAGAGCCTCGACGAACTGACTGGCTGGCCTGAACAGGTCAAGACCATGCAGCGCAACTGGATCGGCAAGTCCCGCGGCATGGAAGTGCAGTTCCCGTACAACGTCGACTCGATCGGCGAAGCCGGTGCACTGAAAGTCTTCACCACCCGTCCGGACACTCTCATGGGAGCGACTTATGTCGCCGTGGCTGCCGAGCACCACCTGGCCGCCCTCGCCGCGCAGAACAACCCTGAGCTGCAAGCGTTCATCGCTGAATGCAAGGGCGGCAGCGTCGCCGAAGCCGACGTCGCCACCCAGGAGAAAAAAGGCCTGCCGACTTCGCTGTTCGTCGAGCACCCGCTGACCGGTGAGAAACTCCCGGTATGGGTCGCCAACTACGTGCTGATGCACTACGGCGACGGTGCGGTCATGGCTGTTCCGGCGCACGACGAGCGCGATTTCGAATTCGCCACCAAATACAACCTGCCGATCAAGTCCGTGGTGCGCACCAGTTCCGGTGACACCAACCCGGCCCCTTGGCAGGACGCCTACGGCGAACACGGCACGCTGATCAATTCCGGCGAGTTTGACGGTCTCGATTTCGCGGGCGCCTTCGATGCCATCGAAGTGGCGCTGATCAAGAAAAACCTCGGTGCCTCGCGCACCCAGTTCCGCCTGCGCGACTGGGGCATCAGCCGCCAACGCTACTGGGGCTGCCCGATCCCGATCATCCACTGCACTACCTGCGGTGATGTGCCGGTCCCGGAAGATCAACTGCCTGTGATACTGCCGGAAGACGTGGTCCCGGATGGCGCCGGTTCGCCATTGGCGCGCATGCCCGAGTTCTACGAGTGCAGCTGCCCGAAATGCGGCCAGCCTGCCAAGCGTGAAACCGACACCATGGACACCTTCGTCGAGTCCTCGTGGTACTACGCCCGCTACGCCTCGCCGCACTACACCGGCGGCCTGGTGGAAAAATCGGCGGCCGACCACTGGTTGCCGGTGGATCAGTACATCGGTGGTATCGAACACGCGATCCTGCACCTGCTCTACGCGCGCTTCTTCCACAAGCTGATGCGCGACGAAGGGCTGGTGAGCTCCAACGAACCGTTCAAGAACCTGCTGACCCAGGGCATGGTGATTGCCGAGACTTACTATCGTCGCGAAGCCAACGGCGCCTACACCTGGTTCAACCCGGCGGACGTCGAACTCGAACGCGACAGCAAGGCCAAGGTCATCAGCGCCAAGCTGATCGCAGACGGCCTGCCGGTGGAAATCGGTGGCACCGAGAAGATGGCCAAGTCGAAGAACAACGGCGTAGACCCGCAGTCGATGATTGACCAGTTCGGCGCAGACACCTGCCGCCTGTTCATGATGTTCGCTTCACCGCCTGACATGAGCGCGGAATGGTCCGACTCCGGCGTAGAAGGTTCGCACCGCTTCCTCAAGCGCGTCTGGCGCCTGGCTCAAGCGCACGTCACTCAAGGCCTGCCGGGCAAACTGGACGTCGCCGGCCTGAACGACGAGCAGAAAGCCATTCGTCGCTCGATTCACCAGGCTATCAAGCAGGCCAGCCACGACGTCGGCCAGAACCACAAATTCAACACCGCCATCGCCCAGGTGATGACGCTGATGAACGTGCTGGAAAAAGCCCCGCAAGGCACCGGACAGGATCGCGCACTGGTTCACGAAGGCCTGGAAACCGTGGTCCTGCTGCTGGCACCGATCACTCCGCACATCAGCCATGAGCTGTGGCATCGCCTGGGTCACGCCGGTCCGGTGATCGACGCCGGTTGGCCGGTACTGGACGAAAGCGCCCTGGTCCAGGACAGCCTGCAATTGGTCATTCAAGTGAATGGCAAATTGCGCGGCCAGATCGAAATGCCGGCCAGCGCCAGCCGCGAAGACGTCGAAGCCGCCGCACGGGCCAACGAGAACGTGTTGCGCTTTGTCGACGGTCTGACTATTCGTAAAGTGATCGTAGTGCCCGGGAAACTGGTCAATATCGTCGCCAGCTAAGTGGACCAGGCGCCAGGTCCGCCTGGCGCCGAGTAAAACCTTTCGGGTCGCATGATCGGCCCACCTGGTTTCAAGGGGAACAACAAGATGATCAAACGCAATCTGCTGGTGATGGGCCTCGCCGTTCTGCTGAGCGCCTGCGGTTTCCAGCTGCGTGGCACCGGCACCACCGAGCTGGCGATCAAGGAACTCGACCTGAGCGCCCGTGATGCCTACGGCCCGACCGTGACCCAAATGCGTCAGGTGCTGGAAAGCAGCGGCGTCAAGCTCTACAGCGGCGCCCCTTACAAACTGGTGCTGACCGGCGAACAGGAAAGCCAGCGCATCCTCAGCTACGCAGGCGCCGGCCGCACTGGCGAGTATCAGCTCAGCACCGTGCTCACCTATGACATCAATGGCCAGGGCAACTTGCCACTGATGAGCGACAAGCTCGAAGTGCAGAAAGTCTTTATCCACGACGGCAACAACCTGGTGGGTTCCGATCAGGAAGCCAATGACGCGCGCAAGGACATACGTCGTGAGTTGGTACAACGCATGATGCTGCGCCTGCAGCAGCTGACTCCGGCCCAGCTGGATCAACTGCAACAGACCGCCGAGGCTCGCGCCAGGGCTGAAGCCGCGGCATTGGAAGCGGCGCAGAAGGCTGAAGCGCAAACGCCGCGTCAGTCGCCTGTCGAACTGCCGCGCCAGTAAGCGTTGCGGGGCGCCTCGGCGCCCCGTTCGCCCTCTCCTATGAAACTCGCTCCCGCCCAACTCGCCAAGCACCTGCAAGGCACCCTCGCGCCTGTCTACATCATCAGTGGCGATGACCCATTGCTGTGTCAGGAAGCCGCCGACGCCATTCGTGCCACCGCTCGCCAACAGGGCTTCGACGAACGCCAGGTCTTCGCCGCCGATGCCAGTTTCGATTGGGGGACGTTGTTGCAGGCTGGCGCGAGCATGTCGCTGTTCGCCGAAAAACGCCTGCTGGAATTGCGTCTGCCGTCAGGTAAACCCGGTGACAAAGGGGCTGCCGCGTTCATCGAGTATTGCTCGCGTCCGCCCGAAGACACAGTGTTGTTGATCAGCCTGCCCAAGCTGGATGGCAGCGCGCAGAAAACCAAGTGGGGCAAGGCACTGGTTGAAGGCCAGCACACCCAATTCGTGCAAATCTGGCCGGTGGATGCCAACCAGTTGCCGAGCTGGATCCGTCAACGCCTGTCCCAGGCCGGACTGTCCGCCAGCCAGGACGCCGTTGAACTGATCGCGGCCCGGGTCGAGGGCAACTTGCTGGCTGCCGCCCAGGAAATCGAAAAACTCAAGCTGATGGCCGAGGGTGGCCAGATCAGTGTTGAAACCGTGCAAGCGGCGGTAGCCGACAGTGCGCGCTTCGATGTCTTCGGGCTGACCGATGCCATTCTCAACGGCGAAGCGGCGCATGCCCTGCGCATGCTTGAAGGATTACGCGGTGAAGGCGTCGAGCCACCGGTGATTCTCTGGGCCCTGGCCCGGGAGTTGCGCCTGTTGGCCAACCTGGCATTGCAGTACAGCCAGGGCGTGCCGCTGGACAAGGCCTTCAGCGCTGCGCGACCGCCGATCTGGGACAAACGCAAACCGCTGATGAGCAAAGCCCTGCAACGCTACTCGGCGCCACGTTGGGCGCAGTTGTTGCTGGAAGCGCAGCGCATCGATGCGCAGATCAAGGGCCAGGCCGCGGGTTCACCGTGGATGAGTTTGAGTCGGTTGTCGTTGTTGATGGCGGGCCAACGGTTGTCGTTGCCTGCCGAGTAAACTCGACAGACCGTCACTGCTTGAAGAGCTCGCCAGGGGTAAACCCGAACAACCCCTTGAATGCCGCAATAAACGCCGACGTCGAGTCATACCCGCAAGACAGCGCGGCGTTGGTCACGCTGTTCCCCTCCTCCAGCAAACTCAATGACGACAGCAGCCGCATCCGCTGACGCCATCCTCGAAAGCTCAACCCGGTTTCCCGCTGAAACAGGCGCATCAGGGTTTTCTCCGATGTACCCAACCGCTGCGCCCACGCCTGCAAGGTCACGTTCCGCTCAGGGTTTTCGAGCAGTTCGTTGCACAACCCCAGCAACCGTTCATGACGCGGCAACGGCAGGGAAAACGCCACCTCCGGCAGACTCGCCAACTGATCCAGCAGCACATTTACCAGCCGCGTTTCCTGGCTGTCACCCTGTGGGTATTCCACCGGCAACAGACAAAAATGCTTGATCAGCTCCCGGGCCAGCGGCGTCACCTCGAGCACCCGGCACCGCGCGTCCGCCCATGCGCAATCCTCGCGGCGCACGTAGAGGCTGCGCATTTCGGCGCGCATCGAAGTCACCACCTGGTGTTCGAGATCCGCTGGAATCCAGATGCCCCACTGCGGCGGCGCAAAGAAACTGCCCTCGGCGGTGTGTACGCCAAGCACGCCACTGATGGCGTAGGAAAACTGCACCCAGTCGTGGCGATGAGGCGGCGTCCAGGAACCGGCATTGAGGCTTTCCGCCCGGGCGAACAGCGGGCGGGGCAGCGCTGTCAGGGTCGGGATCGTCCGTTCGAGGGTAAGCTGTCCGTTAGTCGGCATTGACTGGCCTTGTGTCGCAAGACGGTAGTAAAGCCAACGTTATGCCAAGTCTAACCTTCTTACAAACGCATTTAAGTCGGTCGCAGTACAACATTTTATCAGCGCTCGACAATCGCGGTCACACCTTGCCCACCCGCGGCGCAAATCGAGATCAAGCCCCGCCCCTTGCCTGCGGCATCGAGCAATTTCGCCAGGTTGGCGACAATGCGCCCGCCGGTGGCGGCAAACGGATGCCCGGCCGCCAGGGAGCTGCCTTTGACATTGAGCCGGCTGCGGTCGATGGCACCGAGCGGCGCAGCGAGGCCAAGGCGGGTTTGGCAATAGTGCGGATCTTCCCAGGCCTTCAAGGTGCAGAGCACCTGCGCGGCGAAGGCTTCGTGGATTTCGTAGTAATCGAAGTCCTGCAAGGTCAGGCCATTGCGCGCCAGCAAGCGCGGCACGGCATAGACCGGCGCCATCAACAACCCTTCGGCACCGTTGACGAAATCCACCGCTGCCGCTTCGCCATCGCGCAGGTAAGCGAGGATCGGCAAGCCACGTTCCTTCGCCCATTCTTCACTGCCCAGCAGCACCAGCGACGCGCCATCGGTGAGCGGCGTGGAGTTGCCCGCAGTCAGGGTGCCCTTGGCACTTTTCTCGAATGCCGGTTTGAGCGAGGCGAGTTTTTCCAGGGTCAGGTCCGGGCGCAGGTTGTTGTCGCGAGTCAGGCCAAGGAACGGTGTCATCAAATCGTTGTGCCAGCCTTCGCTATAGGACGCGGCCATTTTTCGGTGGCTTTCAAGGGCCAGTTGATCCTGCTCCTCCCGTGGAATATCCCAGGTCTGGGCCATCAGCTCGCAGTGTTCGCCCATGGACAGGCCGGTACGCGGCTCGCCGTTGCGCGGTAGTTCGGGGATCAAGTGCCGGGGGCGCAGCTGCAGGAAGGTTTTCAGTTTGTCGCCGGTGGTCCTGGCGCGATTGGCCTGCAGCAGGATCTTGCGCAAGCCTTCGTTGACGCCGATCGGCGCGTCGGATGTGGTGTCGACGCCACCGGCAATGCCGCATTCGATCTGGCCCAGGGCGATCTTGTTCGCCACCAGCAGCGCCGCCTCGAGGCCGGTGCCGCAGGCTTGCTGGATATCGTAGGCCGGGGTGGTCGGCGACAGCCGCGAGCCGAGTACGCACTCGCGGGTCAGGTTGAAATCCCGGGAATGTTTGAGCACCGCCCCGGCCGCCACTTCACCGATGCGCAGGCCGTGCAGGTGGTAGCGTTCGATCAGGCCCTCAAGCGCGGCGGTGAGCATCGCCTGGTTACTGGCAGTGGCGTATGGCCCGTTGGAGCGGGCGAAAGGGATACGGTTACCGCCGATAATCGCGACGCGGCGCGGTTGAGTCATGAAAAGCTCCTGATGAAAAATCCAATTGTGAACACCGCCCCCCTGTAGGAGCGAAGCTTGCTCGCGATGGCGGTGCGTCAGCTACATTGATGTCAACTGACACACTGCATCGCGAGCAAGCTTCGCTCCTACACAAGCGTAGGCCGTATCTCGTGGATCGAACGACTGATTGCCATTCGTGGTCCACACTTTGAACCCCAGCTGCTGGAGCGCGTTCCATGTCTGACCGCTATATCGAGTTCGCCAATTCGTCCATCGGCCATCGTCTGGTCGGGGCCCTGGGTCTGCCGACGCCGGTACGACTGGAGCGCTGGCAAGCCGGGCGGCTGCGCCCGGTCGAGGGGGCGTTGCTGATCGGCGGCGGACCGCTGGCGGAAAAAGTCAGCGCCTTCGCCAACCGCCTGACCGACGCGATTTACAGCTACGGCACCGATCCTTCAATGGCCACGGCATGGATTCCCGGTCACGGACCGAAACTCAAGGCCGTAGTGTTCGATGCCAGCGATCTGGTGCAGACCGACCAGCTCAAACAGCTGCGCGAATTCTTCCAGCCGCTGATAAAAAACCTTGATCACAGTGCTCATGTGGTGATCCTGGGGCGGGCACCGCAGGCTTTGAGCGACCCGTTCGCCGCCAGCACCCAGCGGGCCCTGGAAGGTTTCAGCCGGTCGCTGGCCAAGGAATTGCGCAACGGTGGCACCTTGCAGCTGATCCATGTCGGTGAAGGTGCCGAGGATCAACTGGAAGGCCCGCTGCGGTTTTTCCTCTCACCCAAAAGCGCTTTCGTTTCCGGACAGGTGATTGGCCTGGACGCTTGCAACACGCAGGTGACGGACTGGACTCGCCCACTGTCGGGTCGCAAGGCCCTGGTCACCGGCGCGGCGCGCGGTATCGGTGCGTCCATCGCCGAAACCCTCGCCCGTGACGGCGCCGACGTGATCCTGCTGGACGTGCCACCGGCCAAGACCGACCTCGAGGCCCTGGCCGCCCGCCTCGGCGGGCGCGGCATCACGCTGGACATCTGCGCCGATGACGCCGCCGCGCAGTTGATCGAGCAATTGCCCGACGGCATCGACATTGTCGTGCACAACGCCGGCATCACTCGGGACAAAACCCTGGCCAACATGACCCCGGAGTTCTGGGACGCGGTGCTGGCGGTCAATCTCAATGCACCGCAGGTGCTGACCAAGGCGCTGCTCGACAGCGGCACCTTGAAGGACAACGGCCGGGTGATTCTGTTGGCGTCTATCAGCGGCATCGCCGGCAATCGCGGGCAAACCAACTACGCGGCGAGCAAGGCCGGGCTGATCGGCCTGGCCCAGGCCTGGGCGCCGCTGTTGAAGGCGCGCGGTATCAGCATCAACGCGGTGGCGCCAGGCTTCATTGAAACCCAGATGACCGCGCACCTGCCCTTCGGCCTGCGTGAAGCCGGGCGCCGCATGAGTTCCCTTGGCCAGGGCGGCCTGCCGCAAGACGTCGCCGAAGCGGTGGCCTGGCTGGCGCAACCCGGCACCGGGGCGTTCACCGGGCAAGCGTTGCGTGTCTGTGGGCAAAGTGTTTTGGGGGCTTAGGCATGATCATCGATTGGCACACACTCAACCGCGAACCGAGCCTTGCAGACCTCTATGTAAAAGCCGCGACGCGACGCAAAATCACCGGCACCACGCTGCCCGATTCAGGCTTGCGCTGCTGGATCGATGTCGATCCGAAGCGCCTGGCGGCCTATCGCAAGGTCTGCGGCTTTGCCGACAACGGCTTGCTGCCACCCACCTATCCGCACATCCTGGCGTTTGCCTTGCAGATGCAATTGCTCACGGCCAAGGCGTTTCCGTTCCCACTGCTGGGGTTGATCCACCTGAGCAACCGCATTCGCATCCTGCGGCCAATGGGCGGGGTCAATCGCGCGCGGGTCAGCGTACAGGTGCAGAACCTGCAACCCCATGCCAAGGGTGCGACGTTCGACCTGGTGACCACCCTGGACGATCAGTTGGGCGTGTTGTGGGAGGCTGAAAGCCAGATGCTGTGCCGGGGTGTAAAACTGGATGGCGAGCCTGTCGAGGAAGTGTTGGCCTCGACACTGGAGCTGATGGAGGTGGCCCGCTGGCAAGCGCCCGCGGACATTGGCCGTCAGTACGCCAAAGTGTCCGGCGACTACAACCCGATTCACCTGAGTGCCGTCAGCGCCAGGCTGTTCGGCTTCCCGACCGCCATCGCCCATGGGCTGTGGAACAAGGCCCGGACACTGGCGGCGCTGAGTGAGCACCTGCCGGCGGCGAATGTCGAGCTGGCGGTGCAGTTCAGGAAGCCGGTGCGATTGCCGAGCGAGGTGACATTGCTGTCCAGCGCGGCCGGTTCCAGTGGCGATTTCCAGTTGATGGGTGCGGGGGATCTCGAGCATATGGTGGGGCATTGGCGACCTGTTGCCTGACCCGAACGCCGTGATGTTTATTTGGGTGGATAGTTCGCCAGTATCCGTCCAACCGTTTCGCGAATCGCCGCACTGCGATCAGCGGGATTGGGTGAGTGGCTGAGCATTTGTTCATCACTGCCGCGCCACACCAGTTTGCCGTCCTTGCCATCGAGCAGGTCGATCTGGATGGTCGCCACCTTGTAGCTGACGTTGCGGGTTTCGTTGTACATCGGGCCGCCCCAGTAGCCATTCCATGGGTTGCCCCAAGCGCCGCCATAATTGGTGGTCACTTGTTGCTGGCGCTCTTCGACGATCAGATAGGTCTGCACACTCAAGTCACCCCGGGTACCGGCGCCGGCCGGACGCAAGCCGCGCTGATCGAGCTGATCGGCCACCGATTGGCGCACGCGCTGTTCAGTCAGGTCGCTCTTGATCCGCGGGTCATCGGGCCGATATTGCAGGGCGGGTTCTTTCCAGCTCCAGCTGCGATAGGCGGCGAAGTCGCGGCTGGCATCGAAGTCATGATTGACCTGGGTGGCGCAGGCGCTGAGCAGCGCGGCCACGGCCAGTAAAGCGAGACGGCGGAACATGGTATTTCTCCGGTTGAAGACATGAACCTGCGCAGGGCTTCCTGATGATGAAGCTAATCAGGAGGATACGCCGACATTGCCTTTTCCACAGCCTCCCGTATGGCGTCGGTCTGCGCGCCCTGGCTGCCCCGTTGGCTGGTTTCGGCACTGGCACTCCACACCGGTTGACCGCTTTGGGCATCGAACAGATCCACCCGCACCACCACGACTTGTTCCTGATACGTTCGAACGATCGGCACCGTGTTGTACATGCCATAACCGCTGCCATAGCGATTGTAGCCACCGTACCCGCCGCCGTAGTACCCGCCGCCATACCCATAGTCATCGCGGACCTGGCGCAAGCGGGTCTCCAGGCGCAGGTCGGCGCTGACAAACAAGTCCGCCGGCCGATTGTCATGCAGCGGGCGCAAGCCGCGCTGGTCCAGCGCATTGCTGACGGCTTCGGCGACTTGCGCCGAGTCCGCCCAGGCGGTACCGGGCGGCAGTCGCCCATCGAGCCAGGCCCAGCTGCGGTAGCGCCCATAGTCACGCGGCGGCGCCGGGTAGGCGCTGCGGTCGAACGTGTTGGCCGCCTGAGGCGGTGCCGGCGGCAAGGGGTTGGATGTCGCCACATAAGGATTGCTGCCCTGACAGGCCGCCAACCCCAGACAGATCACCAGTAAACCTGAACGACTTTTCATTTCACGCTCCGATCAGACCGGCCGACAGATCCAGTGCAAGTAGCGCCCAAGCCCGGCGAAGCTTGGGTGGCGTCGGTGGGCCAGCTCCATCTCCAGCAAGTCCACCAGTTTGGCACGGGCCTGGAACTCCACCGGCATGTAGTCGTGAAAAACCCGAACCCCGCTCTGGGTTTCGACCCGCCACAGGCCCTCAAGTTGCGCCGCCAGTTCACGCGGATCAAGGGGCTGCTGCGGGGTCAGGCTCTGCTTCTCACCGGCCATGTCGTTCTTGCGCATCTTGCGAAAGTGCCCCTTGAGCAGATTGCGGTAGATCAGCGCATCGCGGTTGTAGAACGCCAGGGATAACCAACCTTCAGGTTTGGTCAGTTGATGCAGCACCGGCAGGATCGCGTGGGGTTCGGCCAGCCATTCCAGCACGGCGTGACACAGCACCAGGTCGTAGGGCTCGGTGAGTTGTCCGGGCAGCTCCTGCCAGGGTGCCTGAATGAAGGTCGCGGTCTGCCCGGCGTCGGCGAAGCGCTGGCGGGCGCCTTCGAGCATCGGCGCGGCGGGTTCTGCGAGCGTGACCTGATGACCGCGCTGGGCCAGCCACAACGACATGTGCCCCAGGCCGGCACCGATGTCGAGTACCCGTAATGGCCGATCCGGCAGGATTTCGGTCAGGTCGGCCTGAAGCACGGCCAGACGGATCGCGCCTTTGGCACCGCCATAGATTTTTTCGGCGAAGCGGGTCGCCAGTTGATCGAAATGACGGTCGCTCATCAGCTGAACCTCCGCTCGCTGTCGGCGAGCTTGCTGCTCACCACCTGGTTCATGTCCAGCCCCAGCTCGCTGCACAGTAGCAATAGATACAGCACGATATCGCCGACTTCCTGCCCGGCGTGGGCCAATTTGTCCGCCGGCAGCTGGCGCGACTGGTCTTCGGTCAGCCACTGGAAGATTTCCACCAGCTCTGACATCTCCACGCTCGCGGCCATGGCCAGGTTTTTCGGGCTGTGAAATTGCCGCCAGTCATTGCGGTCACGGATGGCGTGCAGGCGTTCGGTCAGTTCTACAAGGTTCATCGGGCTCTCCTGAAGGCGTATAGCTTCGGGGGGATGGCCGGGGATGGCAAGCCTCCTGTAGGAGCGAGCTCGCTCGCGATGGACTTGAGGGCAACGCGTTTATCCAGGATGAACGCGTCATCGTTAACGTCCTTCGCGAGCAAGCTCGCTCCTACAAGGGTTCATCAACAGACCGGAAACTTTGCGTCATACTCAAACGATCCCGGCATCAGGGAACTCGCCACTGTGATTACAGGCCCAAGGCTCAACCACTTCAACAGGACGTTCACGACATGCAGGTAGAAAGCTTTTTCGAATGGCTCGGCCAGGTACTCGGTTCGATCATCCGGTTCATCGTCGACGCCCTCAGCGGGCTGTTCAATCTGTTGAGCAATGCCGGCAGCAACTTTGTCGAAGGCCTGTCCCGGGCGCTGGGCATGGACGCTTCGATCGTCAGCATCATCGCGTTGATCGTGGGGTTGATGCTGTTGTGGGCGGCGATTCGCGCCTTCATGAGTGCGTCGATCATCATGGGGATTATCTGGTTAGTGCTGGGGCTTTGGTTGCTGAGCTGGATAATCCACTAACACCGCAAAAACCTGTGGGAGCGGGCTTGCTCGCGAAAGCGGTGTGTCATATATCATGGATGTCGGCTGACACTCCGCCTTCGCGAGCAAGCCCGCTCCCACATTTTTGGATCACTTCGGATTCAGATGTGTCGCTACAATGCCCGCTCCCCAAGGAGCCTGCATGTCCAATCTGATCGCCGACTGGCGCGACCGCCCTACCCACCGCCGGGTCTGGGCGCTCGCCGCGCCCATGATTCTGTCGAACATTTCCGTACCGCTGGTGGCGCTGGTCGACAGTACGGTCATCGGCCACCTGCCCCACGCCCATCAACTGGGCGCCGTCGCGGTCGGGGCCAGCCTGTATACCTTTCTCGCCTGGGCCATGGGCTTTCTGCGCATGGGCTCCACCGGCTTTGCCGCCCAGGCGGCGGGACGCGGGGATGGCGCGGCGTTGCGCCAGATTTTGTTACAGGGCTTGCTGCTGGCCATGGGATTGTCCATTGTCCTGGGAGCCCTGGGCGTGCCGTTGAGCGGCGTCGCGCTGCACTTCATGCAACCCTCGGCCGAACTGGATCAACTGACCCGCGAATTTTTCCACACGCGGCTGTTCGGCCTGCCGGCGGCGCTGGCCAGCTATGCCCTGGTCGGCTGGTTCCTCGGCACCCAGAACGCCCGGGCGCCACTGGCAATTCTGCTGAGCACCAACCTGGTCAACATTGCCTTGAACCTGTGGTTCGTCCTCGGGCTGGAATGGGGGGTGGTCGGCGCTGCCCGGGCGTCGGTGATTGCCGAATGGACCGGCGCACTGGTCGGTCTGCTGATGACCCGAAACGCCCTGCGCGCCTACCCTGGCCATATCGCCTGGGCTGCACTGGCACTGTGGCAGAGCTGGCGACCGCTGTTGGCGGTCAACCGCGACATCTTCATCCGCAGCCTGGTCCTGCAATCGGTGTTTTTTCTCATTACCGTGCAAGGCGCGCGACTGGGCGATGCCACTGTCGCCGCCAACGCGTTACTGCTCAACGGCCTGCTGCTGACGGCCCATGCGCTCGATGGCCTGGCCCACGCTGTGGAGGCCCTTTGCGGGCATGCCATCGGCGCTCGCGACCGGGACGCCCTGCGCCGCTCGTTGGTGGTGGCCTGTGGTTGGTCGTTGCTGGCGAGCCTGGGCTTTGCCGCGCTGTTTCTGTTCGCCGGCCATCTGTTCATCGAGATGCAGACCGACATTCAAAGCGTACGCGACACCGCCTTCATCTACCTGCCTTACCTCGCCGCCCTGCCGCTGATTGCGGTCTGGAGTTACCTGCTCGACGGTCTGTTCATCGGCGCCACGCGCGCGCGCGAAATGCGCAACGGCATGCTGTTGACGATGATTCTGGTATTGCCGTTCGCCTGGGCACTGCAAGGCTTGGGCAACCATGGCCTGTGGATAACGTTCCTGTGGTTCATGGCCCTGCGCAGTTTGACCCTGGGTGCTTTTGCCTGGTTTTTGCGCCAGAACGACGGCTGGTTTACCGGCCGGACTCACTGATCCGGCGCGGCCGTGACGAACCCCGGGTCAGTGTCGATCGGTCTGCCATCGGTCGCGCAGGCGGTCGAGACGCTCCTGCTGGGTCAGTCCCGACAACGGCAGCACCAGCGCCGCGCGCGGGTATTGCAAGCGCAGCCATAACCAGTCATCGAGCACCGCACGTTCGTGGAAACCCAGCGCCAGCCCTTCCTGCATATGCGCCCACAGGCTGGGGTAGTCGCTCCCGGTGGAATGGCTCCAGTGCCAGGCGTGCTGCTCCAGCAGACAGGTTTGCAACTTTTCCTGTTGCCCGGGGCTGAGGCTTTCTTCGACAGCTAACGGGCTGACGGCGAGCCCCGGGTTGTGCAGCTGTTGCCAACCCTGGCAACCGATCGCACGATCCGCCCAGGTGCCGCCAAACCAGTGCAACTGACGGATCGGCCCCAACCAGCGACTCAGCTCCCGGGCGTCGCAGGCATCAAAAAAGTAACTGGCCGTGTTGGGATTGTAGTAGTTCAACAAAGCGCGGTGATGCACGCCGACCGTGACCGTGAGCATACGGCGCAAATGCGCCAGCAACGGTGACGGCGGCGCCCCGCTGAAGACCAACAGTCCACGGAAGTGTTGCGCTTCGCTGTAGCACAACTCGGCCAGCGCCGGGCAGGAGCCCAGGTCGACCAGAACCGGACCCTGTTCGCGTAACGCATGCAGCTCGGTATCTTCGAACAACCAGAACCATTGCGCATGGGCAAACGTCTGCCGCAGTGTCGCCCCCGCCAGTGGCGCACCCGGCACATCCAGCAATAGCCATTGCGGGCTCGCGGCAATCATGCCGCACCGCTCCGGCCAAACCCCGTCGCCGCCCGGCAAGTGCAGAAAACCTCAGCGCAGTGAGTGAAACTGCCGCCACCCGGCAGCAGGCACAGCAGCATCAAGGGCTCGCCGGAGCGCAGCATTCGGAGCACGCCTTCGTCAGGCGCACAGGCGTTCGCCGCGCGGGATTCCTCAGCGGCTTCGACAGACTTTGGCTGGTGCAGAAAACCGGTAATCAATGGCTGATCCGGATCGCCCTCGATAAAGCTCACCACCACCTCGGTGCCCTCGCTCATCGGCGTATCCGTTGCGTTGCCCAACTCCGTTGCCAGGGGCAGCCAACAGTGGGCAGGGATCGCGCCCTCACCCTGGTAAAGCCAATCGAACTGCACGGCAACCGGCCTGGAGGGATCCGGTCGAGACTCTTCGACATTGACGACCCAGGCCCGTTGCAGGCTGTGCATGCGCGGTTTCATTGGGCCAGGGGGCGACACCAGGGGCGCTGCCCAGTGAATCGCGCGGATCTGATTGCTGTAGGGGGCCTGGGGATCCTGGCTCCCCTGATGTTCGATGTGGGTCAACAGCCATAGTTGATTCCAGTCGGCGATCGGATGGCCGGACAGCGACATCAGTTGACCACTGCGCAGCGTCGCCAGGTCTGTACGGCCTTGGGCACTCTGCGCCGCTCGTTGCCCCTGAAGCTGAAACTGCCGCACGGCCGGTTGCTCGCTGTCGACGCGAAAATCCGCCAGCTCGCCCAGGCGAAAATGCGCCTGGCCATCACCGAAGACCACGCAGTGCCTGTCAACCTGGTGCTCGAAATGGTAGTTCAGCCGCTCTTGAGCGCACAGGCGCTGGAGAAACTGCAGGTCCGATTCCCGGTATTGGGTACAGAAATCACGGGGCGGGTAATCGCCGCTCAGTTCGAAGCGCCGATCCTTGTCGGCAATGCCATGCTCCCTGAGTACTTGGCTGAGGATCTGCGGCACCGAGCAGGCACTGAAGATTCGCTGGCTGAAGCGCTGGGAAAGGCAGGCCAGCTTCGGCCCCAGCCGTACGCGGCAGAGCCGGGCAGTCGGCCCCTGTTCACGCTGGACGAGTTCGTGCAGTTGTCCATGAATCGCCTGTCCCGCCGGCCCGAAGTGCAGAGAGACCGGTTGGTACAGCAGGCTGGCAAGGTCGAGCGTCGGGTCGTCTATCAGCAGATCCAC
This sequence comes from Pseudomonas sp. VI4.1, assembly GCF_002029345.1. Taxonomy (NCBI): domain Bacteria; kingdom Pseudomonadati; phylum Pseudomonadota; class Gammaproteobacteria; order Pseudomonadales; family Pseudomonadaceae; genus Pseudomonas; species Pseudomonas sp. VI4.1. The sequence continues at coordinate 130,814 of NZ_MULM01000184.1, read as the reverse complement.
CTCGAACACAAAAGGCTCGCTGATGGCTTCTCTACCGGTAAAGGCCAAGACTTCGAAGGCATCGGACATACCTGCTACACCCAGACGAAATGAAAGCTCGTTGACTGGATCGAACATCGGCGATTCTCTACAGGAGGGGCGGCCGGGGATTCTCGCCGAGAGACATGGCCGAGTAGAGTGCCGAAATACAACTTAGGAAATGGCCTACGCGAAAAGCAGACCAAATGGCTTTAATAGCCGAAAGCGGGGAAATTTCCGTTGAAAATAGAGAAACGTCCTACCAGGTCATCCGAAACTTCTGCTGTGCGCGGAACATTTTCAGACAACCTGGAGAGAACGACTTACCTCAAGAGGACAGGTAAGACGAACGGGTCAGCCCCAGACGCAGTGCGTCGAGGAACTGAGTGCGCTCGGCGGCAGTGATGCGGGCGCTGGCGCACTTGTCGCGGTAGTGGGTCATCAATTCTTCCGGCGACAAGTGCACGTAACGCAGCATGTCTTCGATGGTGTCGTGGGTTTCGATACCCGCGTGGTACACGCTGCCGTCGGCATTCTGGTAGATGTTCACCGAGTCGGTGTCACCGAACAGGTTGTGCATGTCGCCGAGAATTTCCTGATAGGCGCCCACCAGGAAGATCCCCAGCAGGTAGTCTTCGCCTTCATTCAAACCGTGAACCGGCAGGCTGGTTTCGATGCTCTGCTCGTCGACGTATTGCTTGATCTTGCCGTCGGAGTCGCAGGTCAGGTCCTGCAGCACCGCGCGGCGCAGCGGCTCTTCGTCGAGACGATGCAACGGCAGGATCGGCAGCACCTGGCCGATGGCCCAGGTATCCGGCAGGCTCTGGAAGACCGAGAAGTTGCAGATGTACTTGTCGGCCAGCTTGTCGTTGAGTTCGTCGAGCACCTGACGGTGCGAACGCTGACGGGCCTTCAGCGAGTTGTGCAGGCGGCGGCACACGGCGAAGTAGCATTGTTCGGCCAGGGCTTTCTCGGCCAGTGTCAGCTTGCCGTCAGCGTACTGGGTGGCCACGTCGCTCATGTAGTGCGTGGCGCGCCAGTAGGTTTCGGTGACCATCTCGATGTCGGTCGGACCCAGCAGGTCAACCAGCCACTGCACGGTTTCCGGCAGTGCTTCCTTGTTCTCGATCTGCGGCACGTCGTCGTTGTGTTTCTCGACGTCGGTCACCTGCACCACCAGCATGGCGTGGTGCGCGGTCAGAGAACGGCCGCTCTCGGAGAAGATGTTCGGGTGTGGCAGGTTCTGCGCGTCGCAGAATTCCTTGAGCATCCCGACCACGACACCGGCGTAATCGTCCATGTCGTAGTTGATCGAGCTGGCGTTGCGCGAGTGGGTACCGTCGTAGTCCACGCCCAAACCGCCGCCGACGTCGATGTGGTCGACCGGCAGGCCGAGGTTGCGCAGTTCGCCGTAGTAGCGAATCGCTTCCTTGAAGCCGTGCTGGTAGTCCGCCAGATTGGCGATCTGCGAACCCATGTGGAAGTGCAGCAGGCGAATGCCCTGATCCAGGCCCGCGGCGCGGAAACGCTCGACCACCGACAGCAACTGCGCCGCCGACAGACCGAACTTGGACTTCTCGCCACCGGTATCGGCCCATTTGGACGACGCCAGGGATGACAGGCGCACGCGCAGACCGACCTGAGGCTTGACCTTCAGCGAGGCGGCTTCTTCGATCACCAGGGCGACTTCGGATTCTTTCTCGATCACGATGAACACGTTGTGGCCAAGTTTCTGACCGATCAGCGCCAAACGGATGAACTCGCGATCCTTGTAACCGTTGCAAACGATGGTGCCACCCTTCGGCGCCAGGGCCAGTACGGCCAGCAGCTCCGGCTTGGAGCCGGCTTCCAGGCCGATGGACACGTCCTGGGTCGCGATGATGTTCTCGATCACCGCTTCCTGCTGGTTCACTTTGATCGGGTACAGCGCGGTGTATTTGCTCTGGTATTCCAGGCGTTCGATGTTGGCATCGAAGGCGCCGGTCAGCTGACGCACGCGGTCTTGCAGAATGTCAGGGAAACGCACCAGCAACGGCAAGGACAGGCCGCTTTGGCGCAGCTGGTCGACTTGCTCGAACAGGTCGATAGGTGAACTGGCCGGACCGTTCGGACGAACTTCGACGCGACCGGCGTCATTGATCGCGAAATACCCGGCCCCCCAATGGCGAATCCCGTAAACACTGCGGCTGTCCGCAACTGTCCATTGGCTGCCATCGTCTTTGCGTGTGCGTCTTACGGACATTGAAGTCCCCTATAAAGAAGTCATAGAGCGTCGCCTGGGTTCAGGCCGGCGCAGTCTAAAGAATGAAAATGACGGTTCGTCAACGAGGGGATAGACCTCGCTGATCGCGGTGAGTTTAGAAACCGGTCAGAACAGGCTCTGTGAAAACCATGTAGACGACGCCGGGCCTGCTGTCAGGACCGGATCAAGCCGAGGGTGGTTTTCACAGAAGCTGCTAGCCGCCGGACTTCTTCGCCTTGAAACCGTGCTTGATCAACTCGGCCAAGAGTAGCTCGACATGATCGCCCTGGATTTCAATGATGCCGTCTTTCAACGCACCGCCGGTCCCGCAACGTTTTTTCAACGAGGTCGCCAGGTCCTTGAGCGCGTCTTCGGCCAACGGCACGCCGGTGATGGTGGTCACCGTCTTGCCGCCACGCCCCTTGCTTTCGCGACGCACGCGAGCGATGCCGTCGCCGGCCGGGATAGCGGTTTGTTTGCAGATGCAGGCATCCACCGGTTTACTGCAATCCGGGCAATGACGACCTGCGTCGGTGGAAAATACCAGGCCACCAAGGGCGGCGAAGGATGCGGCTTTTTTGGCCACCGGCAATCCTCTTGGGAGGACAAAGACTGGCCGCGGCAGGTGTGCCATCGACCGCGAAGCCCCACTCAGGCAGGGGCAGCGCTACTGAAACGGTAAAACCTGTGTAGGAGCGAGCTTGCTCGCGATAAACGTCAACGATAACGCGCGGCATCAGGCAACACGCGTCGTCCTTGCGTCCTTCGCGAGCAAGCTTCGCTCCTACAGAAGAGCAATACCGGTTCAGTTTGAAAAGGTCGCGCAGTGTAACGGCAAAAAGCCGACTTGCTAAGAGCCAATCGGCGCCAATTTATGCCGCTTATGCGACGTCCGGCCCACGAGCTCGAAGATAGCGCTGCAAGGCCGCCAGGGAGTCCGGGCAATAAGGCTTTTGCTGGATTTCCAGCATGACCTGATCGATGGGCATGAAGCGCGCTTCGAGCACTTCTTCCGGTTGCAGGATCAAGGGGCCATCCCACACCGCCGAAAAAGCTGAACACCAGAGTCGATTGCCGGTGTCCTCGAAGTAAAAGTGGTCATGAGCAATCAGCTCCACGCCGCTCACGCCCAGCTCTTCTTCCAGCTCGCGGGCGGCCGATTCGGCGTAAGTCTCGGTGGCCAGTACCATGCCGCCGGCCGCCACGTCCCAGTAACCCGGGTAGATCGCTTTACTCAGGGTGCGCCGATGCACGCAGAGTTCACCGGCGGAGTTGAACAGCATGATGTAAGTGCCGCGCCCGATCAGGCCGCGCTCGCGCAAGTCGGAACGGACCAGTGCGCCGAGCAGGTTGTCCCGCTCGTCGACCCAGGCGATCTGTTCGGCATCCGAGGCCGCCCGATGGGCGGCCTCGCGCAGGCTATCGATGGAGCTATCAACCATGACTCAGCCCTGATTGAGCAACTGACGCAAATCGATGACGGCGGCGTTGGCCCGGGAGATGTAATTGGCCATGACCAGCGAGTGATTGGCCAGTACGCCGAAGCCGCTGCCGTTGAGGATCATCGGGCTCCAGACCGGTTCTTGCGAGGCTTCAAGCTCGCGAATGATCTGGCGCACGCTGACCGTGGCGTTCTTCTTGGCCAGCACATCGGCGAAGTCGACTTCGATGGCGCGCAGCAGATGGGACAGCGCCCAGGCCTGGCCACGGGCTTCGTAGAACACGTTGTCGATCTGCATCCACGGGGTTTCGACGATTTCTTCGTCAACCTGCGGTACCTGACCTGGCGCGACGACTTCGGTTTTCAGCGCGGTATTGAGCTTGACGCGGCCAACGCTGGCCGACAGCCGTTGCGACAACGAACCCAGGCGGGTGCCGACATCGCCCAGCCAGTTGTTCAGGTTGTCGGCGCGGGCATAAAACAATGCGCTTTTCTGACTCGGGTCGGACAAGCGTGCCTGATAACGGCTCAGGGACTTGATCCCTTCCTGATATTCAGACTCACTGGAAGGCAACACCCAGCTTCTGTTGTCGAAGTTGAAACGCGGCTCGGCCTTGGCCAGGTCGGCGTCTTCGGTGGACTGCGACTGGGAGCGGGCGAAGTCCTTGCGCAGCGCACGGCTCAGGTCACGGACCTGGACCAGCACGCCATATTCCCAGCTCGGCGTGTTATCCATCCACAGCCCCGGCGGGAAACGGTCGTTGGAAATATAACCGCCCGGCTTGGTCAGCAAGGTATCGGCAACGGTCTTGAGCGTTTCCACCGTGGTATAGCCGATGACCATCTGCTTGCCTTCTTTCTCGGCAGCCACCTGGGCGTTCTGTTGAACCGGGAACAGCGCGGGTTCCTGGCTCCAGTACCAGCCCAGCGCAATCACCACCAGCAGGTAAAGGCCAATCAGGGTGGCCAGCGCCCGGCTGAACAACAGGCCGCCAATGTAACTGCGGGTGGCCGATTTCGGTTCAGCGGCACGTTCAGGCGCGCTGCCCGCGCGGTTCTTCCAGTCCAGCATGGCGATATCCTTTCAATCACTTGAGTTCATCGGTTCGACCACAACCCTACGCCATCGTGCCTCGTTTGCCGCGCATTAAATCCGGTGCAAGGGACGAGCCGCGCAACGGGCGCGATCGAGCGGCCACTATAAATGAAGCACAGCCGCGAGCCTATCAGCCCCGTCGGTCAGCCACTGAATCAGGTCGCTTTGCAGATTATTGACGTGCGACACTCATGCACATGAAAAGTGGTGCTAGCATAGCGCCACCAGTCGATCTCAGCATGCTCCCTCACTAGTAGTCAGGATATGACCGAGCCAGAAGACCCCAGCCGTGAGCGCCTCAAGCACCACTTTGCCCAGCGGGTGATTCATCAGGCACGTCAAATTCTTGAAATATGGCAGCGCCTGCAACATAGCGAGTGGTCCAACACCGACTTATCGGAACTGAGCGAGGCCAACCTGCGTCTGCTGCGTTTCGCCGAGCGCTTCGAACAACCGGAACACACCCGGTTGGCGCACCACATCGGCCAGTCGCTGCAGGCGGTCGACGCCAACCGCGGGCGCCTGAACAGCGACCTGATCAATGACCTCAATCGCTTGATGCAGCACTTGTCGCGCACCGGCCTGCGCCAAGGCGATCAGCTCGAACAAACCTTCCTGCCGCCGTTGCGCAAGCCCATCTATGTGATGTTGCAGGATCACGACCGCGCCGAGCGCCTGGCCACGCAGCTGGAGTTTTTCGGGCTCAGCGCCCAATCCCTGGACAGCGTGGCGGCGTTTCGCTCGTCGATGGTCGAGCGTTTGCCCGCGGCGATCGTCATGGACGTGGACTTCAGTGGTGCCGGCATCGGCCTGAAACTGGCCGCCGAAGCCCAGATCGGGCTGGACGAGCCGCTGCCGCTGCTGTTTTTCAGCCTGCAGGAAACCGACACGCCTACCCGCCTCGCCGCGGTGCGCGCCGGTGGCCAGGAGTTCCTGACCGGTACCCTCGAGGCGTCGAGCCTGCTGGAGAAAATCGAAGTCCTGACCTGCGTCGCCCAGTACGAACCCTATAAAGTGCTGATCATCGATGACTCCCGCGCCCAGGCCCTGCATACCGAACGGTTGCTCAACAGTGCCGGGATCGTCACCCGGACGCTGATCGAACCGATTCAGGCGATGGCCGAGCTCGCAGACTTCCAACCGGACCTGATCATCCTCGACATGTATATGCCGGCCTGCACCGGGACCGAACTGGCCAAGGTGATCCGCCACAATGATCGTTACGTCAGCGTGCCGATCATTTACCTGTCCGCCGAAGACGATCTGGACAAGCAACTCGACGCCATGAGCGAGGGCGGTGACGATTTTCTGACCAAACCGATCAAGCCCCGACACCTGATCACCACCGTGCGTAATCGTGCGGCGCGGGCGCGCAATCTCAAGGCGCGGATGGTTCGCGACAGCCTCACCGGCCTCTACAACCACACCCACATCCTGCAATTGCTCGAAGACTGCAGCTTCCGCGCCCGTCGTGAAAGCAAGCCCCTGAGTTTTGCCATGCTCGACATCGACCACTTCAAACGGGTCAACGACAGCCACGGGCACCCCATGGGCGACCGTGTGATCAAAAGCCTGGCACTGTTCCTCAAGCAACGCTTGCGCAAGACCGACTTCATCGGCCGCTATGGGGGTGAAGAGTTTGCGATCGTCATGCCGGACACCGACCTCGAATCGGCTTGCAAAGTGCTCGAAGAAATCCGACGGCGTTTTGCCGAAATTCATTACCCGGCCCAGCCCCAGGACCTGCGGTGCACCTTCAGTGCCGGGGTCGCCGAGCTGGGCGCTAACGCCGACGGCCTGATGATCGCGAACCAGGCTGACGAGGCGCTGTACCGCGCCAAACATGCCGGACGCAACTGCGTACAGGCAGCGCGAACATAAAAGCAAAGTGCCACCTTTTCACCGGAAACGACCGAACCGGTCATAACCCTGTAACACAAACGCAATAACTTCAGGCACTTACGATTCTGCCGCTGGTAGTCCCGCGATGCGCCTGAAGTTGCTGACCAATCTCAATACCCTTCTGTTAGTCGCCGTGTGCGTGGCCCTGGGCGCCACCCTGTGGTGGTCGCAAAAGGCCCTGGAACGCCCCTACCTATTGATGGAGCGCTACCTGGGCCTGTCCCGGCAGTTTCAGGATGACGTCGCGCGCAACATCGAGGATTACCTTGCCAGCGGCGATGCGCTGCGCCTGAACAGCGCCAGCCAGGCCATCGACCGCCTGCGACAGGAACTGGGCGAGTTGCCGCCGGCATTGGCCGATACCTTGCGCCCGAGCCTGTCGAATCTGGATGAATTCAGCAAAACCGACCTGTTGGCTGCCGGTAAACTCGCGGGCGATCCACAGGCGCTGCTGCTGCAAGCCGAACGCGAATTGGCGGCCAGCCTTGATCAGCTCAGCCAGTACGCCAGCGCCAATGCGGCTTACCAGACGCCATTGTTCGCCGCGTCCCAACACTTGGGCAAACTGTCGCTCGCCCGGGACAAACTGGTCAGCAGCGGTCGCAGCGAACTGGCCGCCGATGTCGAGCGTGAAGTCGGCAACCTGCGCATTCAAGCCGAACAACTGGAGGCCTTGCCACTGCTGGGCATCACCACCAACAGTCAATCGAACACCGATGATTTCGCCGCCATGATGGGCCTGGAGAACACCGAGAAAGCGGTCGCCGAAGATGCTGGCGTCGGCCTCAAGCGTGAACTCAATAACCTGTTGACCCGCTATCCTGCGGAACTTGCCCGCACCCGCGAACAGATTCGCCAACGCGCCGACCTCAGCGCCGCCACTCACCTGAAAATCGCCGCCGTGCAGCAGGCCATCGCCGGGCTGGAACCGGTGGTCCGTGCCCAGCACGGGCAGATCCAGGGCGAAGTGCGACTGATGCAGGGGATAATGATCGGCCTGATCCTGCTGATCGCGCTGCTGATCGATACCCTGCAACGACGCCTGGCCCGGACCCTGACCAATCTGGCGCCGGCCCTGTCGACCTGGGCCGAGGGCGACTTCAGCCAGGACATTGAATTGGGCAAGACCAATCGCGAATTGCATGACATTCAAGCCTCGCTCAATCGCCTGCGGGCTTATCTGGTGGATCTGGTGGGCACCATTCGCCTCAACGCCGAGCAGGTCGCCGGCAGCAGCCGCACCCTGGCGGAATTGAGCAACGACCTGCACAGCGGCGCCGAGCATCAGGCCGGCGATACCGCGATGATCCGCGATTCCCTCGGCGAACTGGAGGCGACCATTCAACAAGTCGCCGGCGATGCCAGCCAGGCCGCCGACGCCAGTCGACATGCTGGACTGGCGGTGGAGCACGGGCAGAAAGTCATAGGCCTGAGCCTCACCGGGCTGCATGAATTGGTGGGTGAAGTGCAAGGCAACGCGCAGATGATCGAACACCTGGCCGAGGAATCGGCCACCATCGGTGGCGTGCTGACGGTGATTCGCTCGATTGCCGACCAGACCAACCTGCTGGCCCTTAACGCCGCCATCGAAGCGGCCCGTGCCGGAGAAATGGGCCGTGGGTTTGCGGTGGTGGCCGAAGAGGTTCGCTCGCTGGCGCAACGCACTGCCCGGGCGACCGCAGAGATTCAGACATTGATCGCCGGCCTGCAGACCGCCGCGCGGCAATCGGTGGAAGGCATGCGCGCCCAGGTCGAGCACGCCGAAGCCACCGCCAATCAGGCGCAAGCGGCTGACGGCGCGCTGGATAAAATCGTCGGGGCGATCCAGACCATTTCCGACACCGCTGTGCGCATCGCCGACGTCACCGCCCAGCAGAGCGGTGCCGTCAGCGAAATCCGCGATCACAGTGAGCGGATTCACCAGTTGGGTGGGGATAACTTGCTGCGCATTGGCCAGGGGCGCGAGCAAGGGGAGCATTTGTTGGTGTTGGGTGGGCGGTTGCATACAGCCGTTCAGGCTTTCCGCGTCTGACAGATCGCCTTCGCGAGCAAGCCCGCTCCCACATTGACCGAGTTCTCTCATGGGAATGCGGTCGAATGCGGGAGCGGGCTTGCTCGCGAAGGCGCCAGAACAGCCACCACAGAATTCCAGGCCCTGCACTCCTGCCAGGCGTCCGCTATCATGCCCTCACTTTCGATACGCGAGACTGTCATGCGCCGTTTGCTTTGCCTGCTGTTTTTGGTGCTGGCCCTGCCGGCCTCCGCCACCGGTTTGCTGGAGACTCGGCCCAGCTCCACCCTGGGCTCGATCAACAACAGCGCCGATTTCCTGCCGGTACGCGAAGCCTTTCAACTGAGCCTGGTAGACAGCACGCCGCAGTCGATCAAACTGCGGTTTGTCGCCACCGAGGGGTACTACCTCTATCGGCATCGCTTCCAGTTTCGCGCCGAACCCGCCGATGTCGGCCTCGGCGCCGCGCAACTGCCCAAGGGCGAACAGAAGCACGATGAGTATTTCGGCGATGTCGAGGTCTACCACGGCATTCTCGAGGTAGAGGTGCCGCGCACCGATCAACGCGCCTTCACCCTGGCCGTCACCTATCAGGGTTGCGCCGATAAAGGCCTGTGCTATCCGCCCGAGACCGAGCGCCTGGACATAGAGGGCGTCGCCGGCGCCACGAGCTGGGGCTGGCGCGAACTCGCCCTGTTCTTCCTCGCCGGTGTGGGCCTGACGTTCACGCCCTGCGTATTGCCCATGCTGCCGATTCTTTCCGGCGTGGTGTTGCGCGGCCAGGTCGGCGGGTTACGCGGCTTCAACCTGTCCTTGGCCTACGTGTTGCCCATGGCCATCTGTTTCGCCCTGCTCGGTGCGTTGATGGGCATGTTTGGCGCGCAGCTCAATCTCCAGGCGCGTCTGCAATCGGCCTGGGTACTGGTGCCGTTTGCAACGTTCTTTGCGCTGTTTGCCCTGGCCATGTTCGGGGTATTCGAACTCAAGCTGCCGCACTTCATCAGCCGTCGCCTCGACCGGATCGCCGGCCGCACCGAAGGCGGCTCGCTGTGGGGCGCGGCGGTACTTGGCGTGGTCTCCAGCCTGCTGGTCTCACCTTGCGTATCGGCACCACTGGCCGGTGCGCTGCTGTACATCAGTGCTAGCGGCGATGCACTCGGCGGCGGCTTGAAACTGTTCATGCTCGGCCTCGGCATGGGCGCACCGTTAGTGCTGGTGGCGACCGGCGGCGCTGCCTGGCTGCCGAAAAGCGGGCCATGGCTGATCCATGTGAAAAACGCGATCGGGGTTTTGTTGCTGGGGTTGGCGATCGGCCTGCTCAGTCGGGTATTGCCGGGCCAGATCACTTTGCTGCTGATCGGCTTGCTCGCCGGCGGTGTCGGTTTGTTCATGGGCGCGCTGGAGTTCGTCTACAAACCGCCTCGAAAACGCCTGGGCCAATTACTCGGGATGTTCCTGCTGTTTTACGCGCTGGCCTGCTGGTACGGCGCATTCAGTGGCCAGACCGATCCGTTCAATCCGATCGGCCAGCCGCGTGTTGTCACCAACACTGAACAAACGCAGGGCAGCAGCGCCTGGCAAACCATCAGCACGCCGGCAGAGCTCGATCGCGTGCTCGCGGACGCCAGTTCCTCCGGCACCCCGTTGCTGCTGGACTGGTACGCCGACTGGTGCATCAGTTGCAAAGTCATCGAACACCAGGTGCTCAACGATGCCACGGTCATGGAGCGGCTCAAGGGCTATCGATTGATTCGCTTCGACATCACCGAAAGCAATGCCGGGCAACGCGCCCTTCTCGACCGCTACAAACTCTTCGGCCCGCCAGCGCTGATGTTTTTCGGCAAAGACGGCACCGAACAGGCCGATGTGCGGGTGATCGGCGAGATCAACGCAGCGGACTTCGCCGAACGTGTCGCGCAAGCGCGCGGCCAAAGCAAATGACCGGATTTTAGAGACCGGTCATATATTTCGCGCAAACATCGGCCATCGTGCGGGCTATTGCATAGAACTGGACAGTCATAAAGGCTTTGCGGCATAGTCGCCGGGTTCTGACAATTGCACATAGATCACAAGGAACAGCAGATGGCGACGCTATTGGTCCTGCACGGCCCCAACCTGAACATGCTCGGCACCCGTGAACCGGGCACCTACGGCGCTACGACACTGGCGCAGATCAACCAGGACCTGGAACGCCGTGCCCGTGAAGCCGGCCACCATTTGCTGCACCTGCAAAGCAACGCCGAGTACGAATTGATCGACCGCATCCACGCTGCCCGCAGCGAGGGTGTGGACTTCATTCTGATCAACCCGGCAGCTTTTACGCACACCAGCGTCGCATTACGTGACGCGTTGCTGGCAGTGAGCATCCCATTCATCGAAGTGCATTTGTCTAACGTGCACAAACGCGAACCTTTCCGCCATCACTCTTACTTCTCCGATGTAGCGGTGGGAGTGATCTGCGGCCTTGGCGCCAGCGGTTATCGACTGGCCCTGGAGGCCGCACTAGAGCAGCTTGAAAGACCGGCAACGGCTTGAACAACAAGCGTTAAACGCCCCTGACCGACCCTTGGGAGTTGATGATTCATGGATATCCGTAAAGTTAAGAAACTGATCGAATTGCTGGAAGAGTCCGGCATCGATGAGCTCGAGATCAAGGAAGGCGAAGAGTCCGTACGTATCAGTCGTCACAGCAAGACCCCGGCTCAGCAGTACTACGCACCGGCTCCAATGCACGCTCCGGCGCCAGCGCCTGTTGCTGCTGCCCCGGTTGCTGCTGCCGCGCCTGCTGCTCCGGCCGCACCCGTGCTGAACGGCACCGTTGCCCGTTCGCCGATGGTCGGCACGTTCTATCGCAAATCCTCGCCGTCCTCGCCATCCTTCGTTGAAGTGGGCCAGACCGTGAAGAAAGGCGACACCCTGTGCATCGTTGAAGCGATGAAGATGATGAACCACATCGAAGCTGAAACCAGCGGTGTGATCGAATCCATCCTCGTCGAAGACGGCCAGCCGGTTGAGTACGACCAACCGCTGTTCACCATCGTTTGAACCGCGGAGAAACTTTGATGACTGCGAAGTTGGAAAAAGTTCTGATCGCCAACCGCGGTGAGATTGCCCTGCGCATTCTGCGCGCCTGCAAAGAGATGGGCATCAAGACCGTCGCCGTTTACTCAAAGGCTGACAAAGAGCTGATGCACCTGGGCCTGGCAGACGAATCCGTCTGCATCGGTCCGGCATCGGCCGCCCACTCTTACCTGCACATTCCGGCAATCATCGCTGCCGCTGAAGTGACTGGCGCTACCGCTATTCACCCAGGCTACGGCTTCCTTGCGGAAAACGCCGACTTCGCCGAACAGGTGGAAAACTCCGGCTTCGCCTTCATCGGCCCGAAAGCCGACACCATTCGCCTGATGGGCGACAAGGTATCGGCCAAGCACGCCATGATCGCTGCGGGCGTCCCCACCGTTCCGGGGTCCGACGGCCCGCTGCCTGAAGACGAAGAAACCGCGCTGCGCATCGGTCGCGAAGTCGGTTACCCGGTGATCATCAAAGCCGCCGGCGGCGGCGGTGGTCGCGGCATGCGCGTTGTGCATAAAGAAGAAGACCTGATTTCCTCGGCGAAACTGACCCGCTCCGAAGCGGGCGCGGCGTTCGGCAACCCGATGGTCTATCTGGAAAAATTCCTGACCAACCCACGTCACGTGGAAGTCCAGGTGCTGTCCGACGGCCAGGGCCAAGCCATCCATCTGGGCGATCGCGATTGCTCGCTGCAACGTCGTCACCAGAAGGTACTCGAAGAAGCGCCGGCACCGGGCATCGACGAGAAAGCACGCGCTGAAGTCCTCGCTCGCTGCGTCAAGGCGTGCATCGACATCAACTACCGTGGCGCGGGTACGTTCGAGTTCCTGTACGAGAACGGCGCGTTCTATTTCATCGAAATGAACACCCGCGTTCAGGTTGAGCACCCGGTTTCGGAAATGGTCACCCGCATCGACATCGTCAAGGAGATGCTCAGCATCGCCGCTGGCAACAAGCTGTCGTACACCCAGGATGACGTGGTCATCCGCGGTCACGCGCTGGAATGCCGGATCAACGCCGAAGACCCGAAAACCTTCATGCCGAGCCCAGGCACGGTCAAGCATTTCCACGCTCCAGGCGGCAACGGCGTTCGCGTCGATTCGCACCTGTACAGTGGCTATGCCGTTCCGCCGAACTACGATTCGTTGATCGGCAAGCTGATCACCTACGGCGCAACCCGTGACGAAGCATTGGCGCGCATGCGCAATGCGCTGGATGAAATCGTTGTCGACGGGATCAAGACCAACATCCCGCTGCACCGCGACTTGGTCCGTGATGAAGGCTTCTGCAAAGGTGGGATCAACATCCACTACCTGGAACACAAGCTGGCTGGCGACAAGCACTAAGCTTTAGCCCGATCGACAAAGCCGCCTTCGGGCGGCTTTGTTGTATCTGGACATTACCGCCCCCCGTAGGAGCGAGGCTTGCCCGCGAAGGACGCGCATCGGCACCGCTGATACACCGCGGCGCCTGGTTCGCGGGCAAGCCTCGCGCCTACGAAGAGCACGCGCGTGTCGGTCTTGTCGTCTTCTGTCGCGCGCTCGCGTAAACTTGCGCGCTTCTCGCAGCCCGCTAGGCTGCAATCAATATTTTTCAAAGGTGCCCGCCATGCCTTGGCTGCAAGTCCGTCTCGCCATCAGCCCAGAACAAGCCGAAACCTACGAAGACGCGTTCCTCGAAGTGGGCGCCGTGTCGGTGACCTTCATGGACGCCGAAGACCAGCCGATCTTCGAACCGGAACTCAACACCACGCCATTGTGGTCGCACACGCACCTGCTGGCCCTGTTCGAAGACGGCACCGAAGCCGCCAGCGTGCTGGCTCATCTGGAATTGCTGACCGGCAGCCCGCTGCCTGAACATCACAGCGAAATCATCGAAGACCAGGACTGGGAGCGCAGCTGGATGGACGGTTTCCAGCCGATGCGCTTCGGTCAGCGCCTGTGGATCGTCCCGAGCTGGCACGCCGCGCCGGAACCCGACGCCGTCAATCTGCTGCTGGACCCGGGCCTGGCGTTCGGCACCGGCACACACCCGACCACCGCGCTGTGCCTGGAATGGCTCGACGGTCAGGACCTCAAGGATTGCAACGTGCTGGACTTCGGTTGCGGCTCGGGGATCCTGGCCATTGCCGCCCTGCTGCTGGGCGCCAGGGAAGCCGTCGGCACCGACATCGACGTGCAAGCGCTGGAAGCCTCCCGCGATAACGCCGGGCGCAACAACATTGCCGAAGCGCTGTTCCCGCTGTATCTGCCGCAAGATTTGCCGCAAGTGCAGGCCGATGTGCTGGTGGCCAATATCCTCGCCGGCCCGCTGGTTGCCTTGGCGCCGCAACTGTCCAGCCTGGTCAAGCCGGGTGGTCGCCTGGCGCTGTCGGGCATCCTTGCCGAGCAAGGTGAAGACGTGGCCAACGCCTACGCCCGGGACTTCGACCTGGACCCGATCGCCAATCGCGATGGTTGGGTGCGCATTACCGGCCGTCGGCGCTAGAATGAGCCTCTGCATAAACCGGACCGCCGCATGACCGACAGTTTCGTCACTCAGTGCCCGCATTGCCAAACCAGCTTCCGCGTCAGCCATTCTCAATTGAGCGTCGCCCGCGGAGTGGTTCGTTGCGGCTCGTGCTTGCAGGTGTTCAACGCCGCCAAGCAGTTGCTTGAGCAACGGGCCGGCAAAGAAGCGGTCGCGCCGGTGGCCCCGGCCATCATCGAGTCGCCACCGCCGCGGGTCATCAGCCGCAAGCAGTGGAGCGCCGCCGAGCTCGATCTGGACAGCCTCGACCTGGATGAAGAACTCGCCCGGCTCGAACAGCGGGAAATCCAGCCGACCATGGAGTTTGCGCGGCACCGCGAAGACAGCCTGCGCGCGCGCCGGGATACTGCCGAGCACGACGAAGCTCAGTGGTCCGACAGTCTGTTCAGCGAATCGGCCGCCGATCGCGCCCAAGCGGTCGAAGCCGACCAACGGGAAACGCCGCCAGAACCGGGCAAGCACTCGCGCACCGAACCTTCGTTCTCGCTGGAACCGGTTGATCTGGACGACGAGCCCCAGGTGCCGCAACTGCGCCTGAATGATCCGCTCGACATGCCCCTGCGCCATGATCGCCTGTCGGCAACCGATGCACCTGACGACGACCTGCCCCCGATTGCCCCCCTGCGCAAGCGACACGAACGCAGCGAGTCGACCGAACGTGTCGAAGCATTGCAGGACCTGACCGACGATCCGCTGCAACTCGACTGGCAAAAACGCCGCCCCCCCCGGGGCCGCCGGCTTTTCTGGCTACTGTTGATCCTGCTCGCTGCTGGCGCCCTCGCCGGGCAGTACATTGCCTACCACTTCGATGAGCTGGCGCGCCAGGACCAGTACCGGCCGTGGTTCCAGCAGGTATGCCCGCAAATCGGCTGCACCGTGCCGTCCAAGGTCGACATCGCCAAAATCAAGAGCAGCAACCTGGTGGTGCGCAGCCATCCGGATTTCAGCGGCGCCCTGGTGGTCGACGCGATCATCTACAACCGCGCGCCCTTCTCCCAGCCGTTCCCGCTGCTGGAGTTGCGCTTTGCCGACCTAAACGGTCACCTGATCGCCAGCCGGCGCTTCAAGCCGGGCGAGTACCTCAATGGCGATCTCGAAGGCCTGCTGGAAATGCCTCCGCAGACGCCGATCCACATCGCGCTGGATATTCTCGATCCAGGCCCCAAGGCGGTGAACTACAGCCTGAGCTTCCACTCGCCCGAGTGAAACGGTTCAGTGTTACGGCTTTGACGGCATATTTCTGACTTTGACCGCTCGTACCAAACCGCTGGCAATAACAAAATCGCTGTTCAGATTTTGTTCAATTCAGCCTTTATCCAGTCATCGAGAGCGGGTATCATGCCAACCCTTTTTCGAAGTCTCATGATCCGGCCCCACAACAGGGAAGCCCTATGTCGGCGGTACGCATCGGTCCATATACATTACACAACGGCTTGATTCTCGCCCCGATGGCGGGCGTCACCGACCAACCCTTTCGTCAGCTGTGCAAGCGGCTGGGCGCGGGGCTAGTAGTCTCGGAAATGGTCACCAGCGACATGAGTTTGTGGAACACCCGCAAATCGCGCATGCGCATGATCCACGAAGGTGATCCCGAGCCACGCTCGGTACAGATCGCCGGTGGTGATGCTCAGATGCTGGCGAATGCGGCCCGGGCCAACGTCGAACTGGGCGCGCAGATTATTGATATCAACATGGGCTGTCCGGCCAAGAAGGTCTGCAACAAGGCCGCCGGTTCCGCACTGTTGAAAGATGAAGCACTGGTAACCGAGATCCTGCAGGCCGTGGTGGCTGCGGTTGATGTGCCGGTCACCCTGAAGATCCGCACTGGCTGGGACCGGGACAACAAGAACGGCCTGACGGTGGCGAAGATCGCCGAGCAGGCGGGCATCACGGCGTTGGCGGTGCATGGCCGCACCCGTGCCGATCTGTACACCGGTTTTGCCGAGTACGACACCATTGCCGCGATCAAGCA
The DNA here is from genome assembly GCF_002029345.1 of Pseudomonas sp. VI4.1. Taxonomy (NCBI): domain Bacteria; kingdom Pseudomonadati; phylum Pseudomonadota; class Gammaproteobacteria; order Pseudomonadales; family Pseudomonadaceae; genus Pseudomonas; species Pseudomonas sp. VI4.1. The sequence goes on along the minus strand of NZ_MULM01000184.1, from coordinate 114,528 downwards.
GGCGGTGTCGATCCCGGTCTTTGCCAATGGCGATATCGATTCACCCGAGAAGGCCCGGTACGTGCTCGACGCGACCGGTGCCGATGGCCTGCTGGTAGGCCGGGCTGCCCAGGGGCGGCCATGGATTTTTCGTGAGATCGATCATTTCCTGCGTACCGGCGAGAAACTCCCGGCACTGGACCTGATCGAGGTGGAACGCATTCTGCTTGAGCATCTGGCCGCGCTGCACGTTTTCTACGGAGACGTCATGGGCGTACGCATCGCTCGAAAGCATGTGGGCTGGTATCTCGCAACCTTGCCGGGCGCCAGGGAATTTCGCGCCCACTTCAATCGTTTGGAAGATACGGAAGCACAATGCGCCAACGTTCAGGGCTTCTTCGCCGAACGTTACAAGAGCCTGACAGGGGACGGAGACGAGGTGGCCGCATGACGATGATGACCGAGACTTTAGTGAGTGGAACAACACCCGTGAGCGACAACGTGAATTTGAAACAGCACCTCAACACGCCGAGCGAAGAAGGCCAGACCCTTCGCGGGAGTGTCGAGAAGGCGCTGCACAATTATTTCGCCCACCTTGAGGGCGCTGCCGTCACGGATGTGTACAACCTCGTGCTGTCCGAAGTCGAGGCGCCTCTGCTCGAGTGCGTGATGAACTACGTCAAGGGCAACCAGACCAAGGCCAGCGAGCTGCTCGGACTGAACCGAGGCACCCTGCGCAAGAAACTCAAGCAGTACGATTTGCTGTAAGCATTCAATCAAACCAGAAAGGCGCCCGCGTAGAAACGGTCGCCTTTTTTGCTGACTCCTTTGCTTTTGATGGAAATTGAAATGACCGACCAGACTACCCGCCTGCCGATCCGCCGCGCTTTGATCAGCGTTTCCGACAAGACAGGGATCCTCGAATTCGCCAAGGAGCTCGAAGCCCTGGGCGTCGAGATCCTCTCCACCGGCGGGACGTTCAAGCTGCTGCGTGACAACGGTGTTGCCGCGGTGGAAGTCGCGGATTACACCGGTTTCGCAGAAATGATGGACGGTCGGGTGAAAACCCTGCACCCGAAAATCCACGGCGGGATCCTCGGTCGTCGCGGTATCGACGACGCCATCATGAACGAACACGGCATCAAGCCGATCGACCTGGTAGCGGTTAACCTGTACCCGTTCGAAGCCACCATCAACAAGCCAGGCTGCGACCTGCCGACCGCGATTGAGAACATCGACATCGGCGGTCCGACCATGGTCCGTTCGGCTGCAAAAAACCATAAAGACGTGGCCATCGTGGTGAATGCCGGCGACTACGCCAACGTCCTGGAAAGCCTGAAGGCCGGCGGCCTGACCTACGCTCAGCGCTTCGACCTGATGCTCAAGGCCTTTGAGCACACCGCTGCCTACGACGGCATGATCGCCAACTACATGGGCACCGTGAACCAGGCGGCTGAAACCCTCAGCACCGAAGGCCGCAGCGAGTTCCCGCGCACCTTCAACAGCCAGTTCGTCAAGGCTCAGGAAATGCGCTACGGCGAGAACCCGCACCAGAGCGCGGCGTTCTACGTGGAAACCAAGCCTGCCGAAGTGGGCATCGCGACCGCGACCCAACTGCAAGGCAAGGAGCTGTCGTACAACAACGTGGCCGACACCGACGCCGCGCTGGAATGCGTGAAGAGCTTCGTCAAGCCGGCTTGCGTGATCGTCAAGCACGCCAACCCGTGCGGCGTGGCTGTCAGCCCGGACGCCGAAGGCGGCATCCGTCAGGCCTACGAACTGGCCTACGCCACCGACACCGAATCGGCGTTCGGCGGCATCATCGCCTTCAACCGCGAGCTGGATGCCGAGACCGCCAAGGCCATCGTCGAGCGTCAGTTCGTCGAAGTGATCATCGCCCCAAGCGTCAGCGCCGAAGCCCGTGCCATCGTGGCGGCCAAAGCCAACGTACGCCTGCTGACCTGCGGCGAGTGGTCGGCTGACCGCGCGGCTGCCTGGGACTACAAACGCGTTAACGGCGGTTTGCTGGTACAGAGCCGCGACATCGGCATGATCAGCGCCGACGACCTGAAAGTCGTGACCAAACGCGCGCCGACCGAACAGGAAATCCACGACCTGATCTTCGCCTGGAAGGTGGCCAAATACGTCAAGTCCAACGCCATCGTCTATGCCAAGAACCGCCAGACCATTGGTGTCGGCGCTGGCCAGATGAGCCGCGTGAACTCCGCGCGCATTGCTGCGATCAAGGCGGAACACGCCGGCCTGCAGGTAGCAGGCTCGGTGATGGCGTCCGACGCCTTCTTCCCGTTCCGCGATGGCCTGGACAATGCGGCCAAGGTCGGCATCACTGCGGTGATCCAGCCGGGCGGCTCAATGCGTGACAACGAAGTGATTGCAGCAGCCGACGAGGCCGGCATCGCCATGGTATTCACCGGCATGCGCCACTTCCGTCACTAAGTACGACGATCAACTGTGGGAGCGGGCTTGCTCGCGAATGCAATCTGTCAGCCACAAATAGTGCTGACTGACACACCGCTTTCGCGAGCAAGCCCGCTCCCACAGAAAAGCAGCTTCAGTGCTGCCTCCAGAATTAGCGTCATCCCGAGGTTTTTGAAATGAATGTTTTGATCATTGGCAGCGGTGGCCGTGAACACGCCCTGGCCTGGAAAGTGGCTCAGGATCCGCGCGTGCAGAAGGTGTTCGTGGCCCCTGGCAACGCCGGCACCGCCATTGAAGCCAAGTGCGAGAACGTCGCTATCGACGTGCTGGCCCTCGAACAGCTGGCCGACTTTGCCGAGAAGAACGTTTCCCTGACCATCGTCGGCCCGGAAGTGCCGCTGGTCGCCGGCGTCGTCGACCTGTTCCGCTCCCGTGGCCTGGATTGCTTCGGTCCGACCGCTGGCGCTGCGCAGCTGGAAGGTTCGAAAGCCTTCACCAAGGATTTCCTGGCCCGCCACAAAATCCCGACGGCCGACTACCAGAACTTCACCGAGATCGAGCCAGCCCTGGCTTATCTGCGTGAAAAAGGCGCACCGATCGTGATCAAGGCCGATGGCCTGGCCGCCGGCAAAGGCGTGATCGTGGCCATGACACTGACTGAAGCCGAAGACGCCGTGCGTGACATGCTGGCCGGCAACGCATTCGGCGACGCCGGTTCGCGCGTGGTCATCGAAGAATTCCTGGACGGCGAAGAAGCCAGCTTCATCGTCATGGTCGATGGCAAGAACGTATTGCCGATGGCCACCAGCCAGGACCACAAACGCGTCGGCGACGGCGACACCGGCCCGAACACCGGCGGCATGGGTGCTTACTCCCCGGCACCGGTCGTCACCAGCGAAGTGCACCAGCGCGTCATGGACCTGGTGATCTGGCCGACCGTGCGCGGCATGGCCGAGGAAGGCAACGTTTACACCGGCTTCCTGTACGCCGGCCTGATGATCGACAAGGCGGGCAACCCGAAAGTCATCGAATTCAACTGCCGTTTCGGCGACCCCGAGACCCAGCCGGTCATGCTGCGTCTGCAGTCGAGCCTGGTGTTGCTGATCGAAGCTGCCCTGGCGCAAGCCCTGGACAAGGTCGAAGCCCAATGGGATCCACGTCCGAGCGTCGGCATCGTGCTGGCCGCTGGCGGCTATCCTGGTGACTACGCCAAAGGCGCGGCCATCAACGGCCTGGATGCAGCCGCGACACTGGAAGGCAAAGTCTTCCACGCCGGCACCGCACTCAAGGACGGTCAAGTGGTGACGGCCGGCGGTCGCGTGCTCTGCGCCACTGCCATGGGCGCCAGCGTCGATGCTGCGCAGCAACAGGCTTACGCGTTGGCGGCCCGGATCGACTGGGAAGGCTGTTTTTATCGCAGGGACATTGGCTACCGCGCCATTGCCCGCGAGCGTGGCGAAAATCAGGAATAAGCTATCCATTCGGCAGGGCAAGGGCCTCAGGCCCTTGCCGGGCTATTCCGGCGCCGCGCATAGTTATATTCTGGCATCAACCTACGAAGGGATTTCGCCGTGCGCTGGCTCAGGATTGCCATAGGTTTCACTGTCACGCTGATGACGCTGCTCTGCATGCTACCGGCCCAGGCCGCGCAGGGCAGTGGCTGGGCGGTATTGCTCGATGAACAGGGCGACCTGCAACTGAGCGACATCCGTTCCGCACGCTACACCAATCAATTCAGCCCCATCGAACTCGATCACCTCACCGCGGCCGAGCCCGATGGCGCGATGTGGCTGCGTTTCAGGCTTGCCCCCGGCAAGCACGAACAGTTGCTGCGGGTATTCGCTCCCGACCTTTCCGATCTCGATCTGTATGTGCTGGAAGGCGACAGCCTGATCGAGGAGCTGGATGGCGGCGCAGATCAGCCTCGGTCTGAGCGGCCACTGCCCAACAGCGACTTCATGTTGCCGCTACCCCAAAGCGACAAACCTCTCGACGTTTACCTGCGCCTGGTGTCCGAACACCAGATGCGGCCGTACATCACCCTGCAGTCGGCCATCATGACTGCGGCCAATCAGAACCAGACCCTGATCTACGGCCTGCTGTTCGGCTGCCTCGGGATGCTGATCCTGCACAACCTGATCCGCTACGCGTACACCCGGTCGCGCAGTTGCCTGTGGCTGTCTGGCTGTGAAGCCTTGTTGATGCTCAGCCTGGTGCTGCTGCTGAATCTGGCGGGGCCCTGGTTGCCGGACTGGCATGCGATCCAGACGCCTGGCGCTTACCTGGCCCTGCTGCTGACCGCCCCGTGCGGCCTGATGTTCGCCTATCGCTTTTTCGCCCCGCTCGGCCCGCACCCGCTGAACAAACTGCTGCTGGGCGACATCGTGGTCATCATCGCCTGCGGCCTGCTGCTGTTGTTCGTCAATACACTGCCGCTGAACATCATCACCTACGCCCTGGTCGCACTGGCGGGCCTGAGCATGTTGTTCGTCAGCGCCCATCACTGGCAAAAAGGCTATCGACCCGCACGCCTGTTCGTGGCGGCGATGGTGGTCTTCAACGTCGGCACGCTGATTATCCTGCCCGCCCTGCTGGGGCTGACCCTGGTCGAGCCGCAAGGCCTGATCACCGCCCTGCTGGTGTTCATCTGCATCAGCGGCTTGCTGATGAGCATCGCCCTGAGCGAACGCCAGCGCAGCATCACCGAAGACCGCTTCAGCCTCAGTCGCGATCTGGCCGCCAGCAATGCCGAGATCAATGCCAAGGCCGAATTCCTGGCAAAAATCAGCCACGAGATCCGCACCCCGATGAATGGCGTGCTGGGCATGACCGAACTGCTGCTGGGTACGCCCCTCTCGGTCAAGCAGCGCGACTACGTGCAAACCATCCACAGCGCCGGCAACGAACTGCTGACGCTGATCAACGAGATCCTCGACATCTCCAAGCTCGAATCCGGGCAGATCGAGCTGGATGACGTTCAGTTCGATCTCAACGCGCTGATCGAAGACTGCCTGAGCATCTTCCGCGCCAAAGCCGAGCAGCAGAACGTCGAATTGATCAGCTTTATCCAGCCGCAAGTGCCACGGGTGATCAGCGGTGACCCGACGCGCCTGCGCCAGACCCTGCTGAGCCTGCTGGAAAACGCCCTGAAGAAAACCGATGAAGGCGAAATCCTGATCGTCGTCGCCCTCGACGAGCGCAGCGCCAAACCGCGCTTGCGCATCGCCGTGCAGGACAGCGGCGAGCCCATGGACACCGAGGAACGCGACGCGCTGATGCACGCCGAACTGCACAGCAAAAACTTTCTCTCGGCCCCCCGTCTGGGGGGCAACCTGGGCCTGGTGATCGCCCGTCAGCTGATCCGTTTGATGCACGGGGAGTTCGGCATCAAGAGCGGCAGCACCCAGGGCAGCACCTTGTGGCTGACCTTGCCGCTGGACCCTGACCGCCTCGAACACCCGACCTCCGATCTCGATGGTCCGCTGCAGGGCGCACGGGTGCTGGTGGTGGACGACAACGACACCTGTCGCAAGGTCTTGGTGCAGCAGTGCACCGCCTGGGGCCTGAACGTCAGCGCCGTCCCCTCCGGCAAGGAGGCCCTCGCGCTCTTGCGCACCAAGGCCCACTTGCGCGATTACTTCGACGTAGTCCTGCTCGACCAGAACATGCCCGGCATGACCGGCATGCAACTGGCGGCCAAGATCAAGGAGGACCCGAGCCTCAACCACGACATCCTGCTGATCATGCTCACCGGTATCAGCAATGCGCCGAGCAAGATCATCGCGCGCAATTCCGGGATCAAGCGCATCCTCACCAAGCCCGTGGCCGGCTACACCCTCAAGACGACACTGGCGGATGAACTGAACCAGCGTGACAAGGGCCTCGTCGCCTCGCATCAGCTGCCTCCCGGCCCTGCCCTGCCGGTCAAGGTGCCCAGCGACTTCCGCATTCTGGTGGCCGAAGACAACAGCATTTCGACCAAGGTGATCCGCGGCATGCTGGGCAAACTCAACCTGCAACCCGATACCGCCAGCAATGGCGAAGAGGCCTTGCAGGCGATGAAAGCCCAACGCTACGACCTGGTATTGATGGATTGTGAAATGCCGATCCTCGACGGATTCTCGGCCACCCAGCAATTGCGCGCCTGGGAAGTCGGCAACCAGCGAACCCGCACCCCCGTGGTCGCGTTGACCGCGCACATCCTCGCCGAGCACAAGGAACGCGCGCGCCAGGCCGGCATGGACGGGCACATGGCCAAACCGGTCGAGCTGTCGCAGTTGCGTGAACTGATCGAACACTGGGTTGCCCAGCGCGATGAGCAGAACCGGGCGGCGACGCAAACGTCCTGAGCCGACAGACTCCGCAGTGCCTGATAGACTCCCCCTCGACTTCCCTCGCCAGTGAGCGTGCACCATGCTCCACGTGTTGTTCAGCGTTTACCTGAAGATGCTGGTGCTCTACAGCCCGTTCTTCGTATTGTCTTGCTTCATCAGTCTGACCCGCGGTTATTCGCGCAAGGAACAACGCCGGCTAGCCTGGAAAGTGGCGACTGCCACGCTGGTGTCCAGCGTCTTGCTGTATCTGTTCGGCAGAGTGATTTTCAATGTCTTCGGCATCACCGTGGACGCCTTCCGCATCGGCGCCGGCAGCGTGCTGTTCATCTCGGCATTGGGCATGGCCCAGGGCAAGTCGGCGGTGCAGACCGACAACGTGCAACAGGACGTGACCATCGTTCCGCTGACCATTCCCCTGACGGTCGGCCCCGGCACCATCGGCGCCCTGCTGGTGATGGGCGTGAGCCAGCCGCACTGGGACGACAAGCTCATGGCCATTGTCAGTATTGCCCTGGCCAGTTTCACCGTCGGGGTGGTGCTTTATCTGTCCAACCGCATCGAACGTATTCTGGGTGACCAGGGATTGCAGATTGTCAGTCGATTGATGGGGTTGTTTGTGTGTGCGTTGGCAGCACAGATTATTTTTACCGGGGTGAAAGGGTATCTGGTGCCTTAGCGGCAGCCGCGACTTAAAGCCAGAGGCCCGAGCTGGACGCCTCTGGCAACTGAACGTCATTTAAACCGGCGAGAATTCCATGAAAATAACTTCTCTGAGATCGTCGAGATACTGGATGCACTCAGCCTCTTTCCTCAGGTCGTCCTCGTGAATACTGAAGTGAGCTTTACCTTGATGGATTTCGACATCGGCACTGTCCCATTCCACAAAAAGAATTTTTGTATTACCCGCCGATGAGTCATAACGCAACGTACCCACGACCATCGTCACTTCAGCATCATCGTCCTGTTTGCACGCAGACACACCAAAGCCTGCACCGTTGGCTTCGGCCGCATGATGCTCGAGAAGCTTGACGGCATCAGGTTGTTTCTTTAGCGCCTCAACGGTTTTGTCCGCGACAACTTTCAGCGCACTCGCCGCGGACCCCGTCAAACCACCGACAGCAGAATGAACAATATCCAAGGCTATATTGTCCATTGTAAGCTTAGCGGTGCTGGACTTGTATTCAGTGAAAGCGCCGTAATATTCGGTCCAGCCCATCGAAAACATTAGCTTTTTGAAGCATTCATAACGAGCCACTTTCGCTGCTTTACCTGGGTATAAGAACCTTGAAGCAATATCGGCGTACGCGTACGTGTTTTTTACAATACGTTTGTTACGCCGGGTCATTCCCTCCAGAAAACCAACTACAGCGCCACCCATGACTGCGGCATTCAGCTCATCCCTATCAATCGGTAACGTAGCCGCCGAACGCACACGAGCTTTCGGACCGACACGTTCAAGTTTGGCTCGACACTGTTCAAGACATTGATCGAAATAAGCACTCGCTTCTACTTCATTCACCCTATTCATTTCAATAAATCCTTTTATTTGAATATTCACGACAGCCTGAATTAGCTCTCCACTAAAACCTATCGCACCCAACAAAGAACTTCAACATTGTCAAAATCAAAAAAGAACAAACCATTAACTTAAGGAATTAACCTACATACTCTGGCGCTTTTTTTCACGAGACCAAAAATAAAAAGCCACGGCAACTGGAGTAAACACTCGTCGCCATGGCTTTTTCAATAACGAGCACGGCTCAGGAGGTGGGTTTCTCTCCGTACCAGCGCGGGGTGTACACCCAATCGCCGCCGCCTGGACGTGCAAATACGCAGGTAGTAGACGATCCCACCAGGACCATGGTGCGCATATCCACCTGGTCCGGAGTCAACTGGCCAAGCGTCGTCACTCGTAGCGTCTGTCCTGGGCGACCGATGTCGCGCCCCAGGAGACCGGCGTCTGAGGCGTACGATGTCGAGCGACGATTTCCAGCGCCCGGCCAAGCTGCCATGGACGGGAACGCGAAATCGGGTTGTAGAACGCCAGCGCCAGGTCAGCCTGTGACGCCAGATCGAGGCGCTTCTCGATAATGTCCCACGGTTTGAGGTTGTCAGACAGCGACAGCACACAGAAGTCATGACCCAAGGGGGCACCGGCCTGGGCGGCTGTTGCCAGGGACGCGGAAACGCCCGGCAAGATTTCCAGATCGACGTTGTGCCACGCCGGATCGGTGGACTCGTGCAGGGCTTCCAGCACCGCCGCAGCCATGGCAAAAACACCCGGGTCGCCCGATGAAACCACCACTACCGAACGCCCTTGCGCCGCCAGCGCGAATGCGTGACGCGCACGCTGCATCTCTTCACGATTGTCGGTGCAGTGCATCACCTGGTCGGCGCGGAATGGGCCGGCCATGCGCACATAGGTTTCGTAACCCAGCACGTCATTGGCGCGAGCCAGCTCGGCCTTGACCGCCGGGACCATCAGTTCGGCAGCGCCAGGGCCCAGACCGATCACCGCCAGTCGGCCGCGCAGACGGCCAATCCTCAAGGGATCCACAGGTTTCTCGGCTACCGCGATGGCAATGGCCTCATCACCCAGGATCAATACAGGCTGCTCGATGGCATTGCTTGCCAGCGTGCTGAGCGCACCGACATCGTCGGCAAAGCGCAACGGCACGCCCAGCTCAAGCGCCGCTTCACGCAGCGTCGGACTGGCCATTTCGGTGTCGGCAGCCAGCAGACAGGCCACCGATTGCACGGCGACCTTTGCCCGATGCAACGCGTCGCGAACGGCGCCGGGCACACTGACTGCGCGGGCACTCACCGCGACCACTACGTTACGCGGATAGATCAACAGTTCGTTGGCCGCAGGCTCGCGCTCGGCATGACCGACATGCACCGCCAGCCGTGCTCGCGGATTTTCCGGCAACTGTGCTTGCGCCAACCATGGGGCCGCCCCCTCGATGCGCACTGTTTCACCCGCCAGCAAATCGGCAACGAAGCGCTTGCCCAGTTCCAGATCGCCGAGGGCATACCCGCTTGGCGGATTGAGCAGGCACGTGCCGAAACGCAATTCACCACTGGTGGTGATCGCTGCCGCCACGTCCAGCACAGTCGCAATTTCTCGTGCCAGGACATTCACGCCGCCCAGACCACCGAGCAGCGGCACCACCGCGCTGCCGTCTTCGGCAACGGCCAGCACCGGCGGCTCGGCGCCCTTTTCAAGCAGCAGCGGCGCCAGGGTGCGGATCACGATGCCGGCTGCGCACAGGGCAATGATGGGAGTGTCCTGCTGATAGAGTTCGCGCAGGGTGGTGCCAAATTCGTGATATTCACGATCCGCACCCTCGACCCGTGCGGCCAGACCATGGATCAACGCGCCGGGGTAAGCCTGCTGAATTTTACGCGCGGTCGCGAGGCTGCCATTGCCGAGAATGACAATCGCCGGAGCTGGACGAGTCATCAGCCTTGCCACCTTTCACCAGGGACGATGATCAGCGAAAAGTAAGGTGACGACATCGGCTCGACCTGATCCAGCGGCACGATCTTCTGATTGGCCATGGTCGCGCGTTCGACGTACAGCGCACGGTCGGCCAAGCCGAGCTCCTTCAATACCTGACGGACTTTCGGGAAGTTGCGCCCCAGCTTCATGATCACCGCCGCATCGGCATCCGCCAGGCGTCGCTTGAGATCATCGTGCGGCAACACGCCGGACAGCACCGACAGGCTCTGATTTCGATACACCAATGGCGCACCGAGTACCGAAGCGCCGCCGAGCATCGAACAGACACCCGGCACGACTTCAGCCTCGTAACGCTCGGCCAGACGATCGTGCAGGTACATGTAGGAACCGTAGAAGAACGGGTCACCTTCACAGATCACCGCGACGTCACGGCCGGCGTCGAGATGCGCGGCCAGTTGCTGGCCGGCCGTATCGTAGAAATCGCTGATCACTTGCTCATAAGACAGCGGCGCCGGTAACGCTTCGGTGGTCACCGGGTACACCAGGGGCAGCAAGGTTTGAGCGTCCTGCAGATGCGCTTCGATAATCCCGAACGCGTTGCCCTTCTTGCCCTTGGCGACGAAGTACGCCACCACTGGCGATTCGCGCAGCAGACGCAGGGCTTTGACAGTAATCAACTCCGGATCACCGGGGCCGACGCCAAGGCCGATCAATCGTCCAGGTGCCTGCATCATTCGATCTCCGTGGCGAGGGCATTGACGGCGGCGGCGGCCATGGCGCTACCGCCCAGCCGGCCTTGCATGATGACGAAAGGCACGCCGCGACTGTCCGCCGCCAGCGCAGCCTTGGATTCGGCGGCGCCAACGAAGCCCACTGGAAAGCCAAGGATCAGCGCGGGTTTCGGGGCGCCGGCATCGAGCATTTCCAACAGATAAAACAGCGCGGTCGGTGCATTGCCGATCACCACCACGCTGCCCTCCAGGTGCGGTCGCCACAGTTCGAGCGCGGCGGCGGATCGAGTGTTGCCCAACTCGCGGGCCAGTTCGGGGACGCTGTCATCGCGCAGGGTGCAGATGACCTGGTTGTTCGCTGGCAAACGGGTGCGGGTCACGCCTTCAGACACCATCCGCGCATCACACAGAATCGGTGCGCCGGCGGCCAGCGCCTCACGCCCGGCCTTGCCCGCGCCTGCGGAAAACTGCAGACCGTCTATCGCATCGACCATGCCGCAGGCGTGGATCACCCGTACCGCAAGTTTCTCCAGATCGGCCGGTATCCGGTCGAGATTGGCCTCGGCGCGAATAATCGCGAAGGAATTGCGATAGATCTCCTGACCGTCGCGAATGTAATCAAGCATCAAGGGGGCTCCGTGAACGGGCGTCGAGCAAGGCGCCGACCGCTTCAATAGTAAGGTTGCGTGCGTGCAGGGCGCCGAAACCCGGCTGCCGCGCATCGCGAAAATAGAGGTCGTAGTGACCGGGGCCGGCAGCCAGCAGCGTGACCGGAGCCACATGCGCAGCGGCACAGGAGCGCGAGCAACCGGACAGATGAACGTTTGAGACTTGAGCATGGCCCTGCAGCAGAGCCGCCAGTTGCAGGGCATCACCCTTGGTGTCGGCCAGGCCTTTGTCGCACCCTGTCGAACCGGTGCAGGCGATCAACCGCGACAAGGCTTGATCGGCTTCGCACAACAGGCCCAACTGATGCAGGCGGCGGATGACTTCGGCGGCGTTTTCGCTGCGAATGTTCGGCAACAGCAGGCTTTGCCATGGCGTGAACCGCAGCGTTGCATCACCGTATTCCTGCGCCAGTCGAGCGGCGCCTCGGAGCATGGCGCAATCGAGCCGGCCCAGCGGCGGCACGGCGCCGACATAGACATGACCGGCTTGCGCCTGCGGATGAGCGCCAATGTGCAAAACGCTTGAATTCAATGAACGCTGCCAGTTTGCAACAGGTTCGAAGGGCACACGCTCGGCCAGCCGGGCGAGGAACTTGGCGGCCGGCACACTGCTCAGCAAATGCCGCATCCGCGTTTGTTCGGGAGCCGCCAGCTCCAGGAACAATTCGAGTACTGCGACCACCACAGCATGGCCATCTTCGAGTGCAACAGAACCCGCCGGCCGATCCGAGGGACATCCCGCCAGGCCGAAAGCCAACCGCCGCTCGCCCTCATGCTCGACGGCCGACAACCACAGATCATGGGGATGCTCAAGCATCGCCAGACTTTCGCCGCCATCGAGTTGCACCGCGAATTTGGCGCTGAGTGCGTGAAAGGGGGCATGTCCTTGCAGGGTGGCGAGGATCCGCCGGGCCAGGTCACGTGTATCGAACAGCATCTGGCGATCAATTCCCGCGCTCGGACTCAGCATCAGATTACGCACATCGTCGCCCGCCGCATTCGCAGGGCCAAGGCCTGCGGCGAGCAGACTTTCGATCAACGCTGCCTGCTCGTTGGCGATGCCGCGAATCTGCAGGTTAGCCCGGTTGGTGGCCTCGATCACTGAACGGGCATAACGCTGCGCACCCTCGGCAACGGCATTGGCCTGCACTGCACTGATGGCGCCGCCTGCGAGTTTTATCCGGCAGATACCACCATCTCTGGCCTGTACGATACGCAGCAACCCCGGACAAGCCGAGGGGCGTAAAGCGCGGGATACAGGGAGTTTGTTCAAAGGGGATGACCGGATCAGAAGTGGACGCACCTCCTGACGGAGGCGAGCCGTATTATGCCTGCTTTACCGCGCGGCATCATAAGTCCGCGTGTCGCAAATGCTCCGGCCTCCCTCACAGACGCTCCTGATAGAACTCGAACAAGGTGTCTGCGATCCGATCGAGCCGGTCACTCAACGGCGATCGGACTTGTTCAAATCTCACTCTGTTCAGGGTGAAAGGTGCCGCTCGATGCATGAGCGTCACATGGCCCTCGTTCCAGTCCCAAAACAGAAAATTCTCGCGCCGGGATCGCGCCCTCAAGGAGAAATCATTCAAATCCAGTGACAACCGCCCCTGGTTATCATATTCAGCGGGGGCGATCGCAAACTCCCTGCCACGCCGACTTTCCGTGGACAATGCCCCCAGCACCGAAGTATTAACCAATAGCGCTTCAAACATCTCTTGGGTAACTTTCGCCATCTGGCTGTTAATTGCTGCAATCCGGTGTAAGTAAGTCTGACTTACCCTGCCTGAAAAGTTATCGTAACTTTGCTCGACGACCCGTTTTTCGTCGACCTCCCAACCCATGTCTCCTAGCACGACGGCAAACAAGGAAAACCAGCCCTGAGCGTCTGTATCACGATTGCGTTCCTGACTTGCATACCACTGGGCGTACCGGACGCTTGAGTTGACGTCTCGCTTGTCCTGTCGTGTCATGCCCCTTGCCGTACTGATCAGATTACCGCCCAACAGCGATCCGGCAGCCGCTCGTTGATCCAGCAAGGCACGACGTTGAACGGCCTTTATATTTCCGGGTGCAAAATCACGTTCAAACGCTTCAGAATAAGCCGTCAAGTCCAGGCCTGCTATTTTCTTGAGATCCATAGTTCATCCATTTGACTATTAATAAATCCTTCCATAAGAATCAGGCTATACAACTTCAGATCCACCAGCCACTGACCAGTGCAGTTAACTTCATACATTCCATTACTCGAATTCACTGCCGCCGCGTTATCATGCGCCGCTTTATGCAGATGAATAGAGAACACCTATGGCACCCTGGCTGACCGTGACAGGTATTGGTGAGGACGGCTTCACCGGTTTGGGCAAGTCTGCCCGGCATGCGTTGCTGGCCGCGTCGAAGATCTTCGGCAGCCAACGACAGTTGGACCTGTTGCCACCCTGCATCCGCGGGGAGCGCCACACCTGGCCCAGTCCGTTCTCCCTCGATGCGTTGCTGGCCATGCGAGGCGAGCCGGTTTGCGTGCTGGCCAGTGGCGATCCGATGTTCTTCGGCGTCGGCGCCAGCCTCGCCCGGCAATTGCCGAGCAATGAAATGTTGATCTTGCCGGCGTCCTCTTCCTGCTCTCTGGCCTCGGCGCGATTGGGCTGGCCATTGCAAGATGTGGTGACGCTGTCGGTGGTCGCCCGTCCTGTCGCCGCGCTCAACGCACAATTATTCAGCGGCGCTCGCCTGCTGGTATTGAGTAACGACGGCCGAAGCCCTGCCGCAATCGCTGCGCTGTTGCGCGAGCGCGGGTTCGGGCCCAGTCGCCTGAGCGTGCTGGAACATCTGGGCGGCGCAGCCGAGCGACGCATCGACGGAGTCGCCAACGACTGGACCGATCCGCAAATCGCCGACTTGAACCTGATCGCCATCGATTGCATCGCCGAATCGACCACGCCGCGCCTGTCGCGACTGGCCGGCCTGCCGGATTCGGCCTTCAGGCACGACGGCCAATTGACCAAGCGCGACGTACGCGCCATCACCCTCGCCCGTCTCGCCCCGGTTCCCGGCGAACTGTTATGGGACGTCGGCGCCGGCAGTGGATCGATCGGCATCGAGTGGATGCGCGCCCACCCCAGTTGCCGCGCACTGGCGATTGAAGCCGATGAGGGGCGCCAGCAATTGATCGAGCACAATCGCGATGCCCTCGGCGTGCCCGGCCTGCAACTGATTCGCGGCAGTGCGCCGCAAGCGCTGGACGGCCTCGAACGCCCGGATGCGATTTTCATTGGCGGAGGCGTGACCCGCGATGGCGTGCTGGACAGCTGTTGGGCCCGGTTGAAACCTGGCGGACGACTGATCGCCAACGCGGTCACGCTGCAGAGCGAAATGACCCTCATGGCCTGGCGCGAGCAGCACGGCGGCGAGCTGACGCGCATCCATATCGCCCAGGCGCAGCCGTTGGGCGACTTCGATACCTGGCGCCAGGCGTTGCCGATTACTTTGCTGGACGTGGTCAAGCCCTTCGATGCGTGACGAAACCGCCGAACAACCCGCACCGCTGCGCAGCGGCCTGACCACCGGCAGCTGCGCCACCGCCACCAGCCTCGCGGCGGCTCGCCTGCTGCTCTGCGGAGTGAGCGCGGATGCGGTGCAAATCGTCTTGCCTAAAGGCAAGCAGGTACAGATGCGCCTGGAATTCTGTCGGCTGCTGGATGAGGGCGCCGAAGCCGGAACCCTCAAGGATGCCGGGGACGATCCGGACGTCACCCATGGCGCCCTGCTGTATTCGCAGGTACGCCTCGATGCTGCGCCGGGCATTCGCTTCAATGCCGGCCGTGGCGTCGGTACCGTCACCCGGCCAGGCCTGGTGCTGGGCGTCGGCGAGCCGGCGATCAATCCGGTGCCACGCAAGATGATCAGCGACCACCTGACCCAGCTCGCCGAGGAACTCGATTATCGCGGCGGTTTCGAGGTCACGGTAAACGTCGAGGGCGGCGAAGCGCTGGCGTTGAAAACCATGAACCCGCGCCTGGGCATTCTGGGTGGGCTGTCGATTCTCGGCACCAGCGGCATCGTCCGGCCATTCTCCTGCGCCGCCTACATTGCCTCGATCCATCAGGGTATCGATGTGGCCAAAACCAACGGTTACCTGCACATCGCCGCCTGTACCGGCAACGCCAGCGAAGACACCATGCGCCGGGTCTATGACCTGCCGGAAATCGCCCTGATCGAAATGGGCGACTTCGTGGGTGCGGTGCTCAAGCACCTGCGCAAGGTGCCGGTGGCCAAGCTCAGCCTGTGCGGCGGGTTCGGCAAGATCAGCAAGCTGGCGGCCGGACACATGGATTTGCACAGTCGGCACTCAAGCATCGACCTGCCGCAGTTGGCCGAGTGGGCTGCCGCCATCGGCGCCGATGAGGCTTTGCAGCAAGCGATCCGGGAAGCCAACACCAGCCAGCAAGCCCTGGCCATGGCCAGCGCCGCCGGGATCGCCCTTGGCGATGCGGTATGCCGGCACGCGCTGGAGTTTGCCCGTAGCGTGGTGCCGGCGCAGGTTCAGGTCGAAGTATTTGCCATCGATCGCCAGGGCGGGATTGTCGGCCACGCAGGAGCCTTTCGATGAAACGCATTTTGTTGCTGGGCGGGGTGACGGAAGCCCTGGCCATCGCCCGGACTCTTGGGCCGGAACACATCTACAGCCTGGCCGGGGTCGGTCGCGTACCGACTGATCTGGCCTGCCAGGTTCGCGTCGGCGGCTATGGTGGCGCCGACGGACTGGCGCAGTTCATCCGCGCTGAAGGGATCGATCTGTTGCTGGATGCGACTCACCCCTACGCCGCACAAATCAGTCAGAACGCAGCGACCGCCGCTTGCTCAAGCGCTATTCCCTGCTGGGCCCTGAGACGTCCGGCCTGGCAACCACAAGCCGGGGACGACTGGCGTGAAGTCAGCAACTGGGCCGAGCTGATCCAGGCACTCAAACCTTTCCGGCGACCGCTGTTCACTCTCGGCCGCGAACCCTTGCAGCACCTGGATGAAATTCCGCCGGAGCAATTCTGGACCTTGCGTGCGCTGGAGGTTTATCCGGGCAACGAGCGCTGCGAAGTGATCGGCGCCCGTGGACCGTTCCTGATCGAGGATGAGCGCGAGCTGTTTGAACGTCGCCAGATTGATGTGCTGATCAGCAAGAACAGCGGCAGCACTGCCACCGAGCCGAAGCTGGAAGTGGCGCGGGAGCGCGGGGTGCCGGTGATTGTTCTGAAGCGGCCGGTGTTGCCGGGGGTTGATCGGGAGCTTTTGACGCTTGAGGAAACACTTAACGCATTGGCGGCTTTCACTCAGTGAGGCAGATTATCGGCTTGCATGATCAGTAACCTATTTGTTACCTTCAGAGTCGCCTGTGATCACACTTGAAGAATATTTGCTGGAAAACGAAACAAGCCCTTTTGGGCGCTGGTTTTCCACCCTGAATACGCAGGCAGCGCTTAAGGTATCCAGCGCGCTGGTCCGACTGGAGCTAGGTAACACATCCAACATCAAGTGGTTCGATGGCTTTGGCGAATATCGAATAAATTGGGGTCCAGGTTACAGAATCTACTTGGTGCAGGAGGGGAAACGCCTGATCATTCTCTTTGGCGGAGGCGATAAGTCCACTCAAAAATCCGATATCAAACGGGCAAAAACACTCATAGCCGAATTTCGAACCCGAAAGAAAGCTGAACGAAACCGGAGATAAGTCATGGCGCTCACTCGAAGCTACAAACATACCATTGCCGAGCGTGCCCAGCGTGATCCGGAGTTCGCCCAGGCATTGTTGGATGAGGCTGCTACTCTGTTTCTTAATGGTGAGCCTGAAATGGCCAGAATCATTTTGCGCGATCTCGTTAATGCCACCGTTGGTTTCGAAGAATTGGCCAAGGAGACTGCAAAACCCAGCAAGAGCCTTCATCGAATGTTGTCTGCCAAGGGCAACCCAAGCATGGACAATCTGGCTGCAATATTCGCGGTGGTTCGCGCTACGCTGCGAGTGGATATACAAGTGCATGCGGTGCGTACCCATTGAAGGCGTGAAAAATCAGCAGCTTTTACTGCGACACCACACCGCACGCCGCTTTTTTACTTATCGGCCCTGATCAGGCTAAATAGCCGCGCCTGATCGCCCACCCACCGGATTCGTCCCATGTCCCGACAACGGCTTGCAATTGCCTGGATCGCCTGCTTCGCAGTGCTGTTCAACATGCTCGCCATGCCGATGACCGGAGCGATGGCGCAAACGGCGAAATCGCCTGCCGAACAGGTGCTGTGGGGCAGTTTCTGTTCGTCCAGCGGCACGAAGATGGTGGCGATTTCCCTGGGCGACACCCAGCAGAAAGCCCCGCAGGGCGACGATCATTCCAACATGCAGCATTGTTGGTGCTGTTCCGGCTCCGCACCACTGGTGGCGTTGCCCGGGCATGTGCCGCAGCTGTATTACACCCGTTTCGAGGCCAATCGAAGCCGTCCCGCGGCCACGCTTGAAACGCCCACTCCGCGCCAGCAATGGCCGAGTCTCAACCCCCGCGCTTCTCCCCTGGTGTGATTCCTTCTCGCAATTGACTGCGTCTTGAATCGTTCCGGAGAACTGCCATGTTGAACAAACTCATCGTTCTGGCTGCGTTGCTGCTGCCTGCCTGCTTTGCCAATGCTAACGAATACAAGGCCGCCGAGCTGGAAATCGCTCACCCCTGGTCGCTGGAGTTGCCGCCCAACGCGCCGACCGTTGCGGCTTACTTCGTGATTCATAACAGCGGTAAAACCGCTGACCGATTGCTCAGCGTCGACTCGCCGATTGCCGGCATCGCCCAGTTGCACGAGCATGTGAAGCAGAACGACCTGATGAAAATGCAGCAGGTGCCGAGCGTCGAAATCCCCGCAGGTGGCGAAGTCACTTTCGCCCCCATGGCCTATCACGTGATGCTGCTGGAGCTCAAAGACCGCAGCCTGCTGAGCGACGGTAAACAATTCCCGCTGACGATGCATTTCGAAAAGGCGGGTGAGGTGACCGTCGACGTCACGGTGCAGAAAAAGGCCCCGGACGGCCTGCAAACGCACGCGCACGCCCAGTAACCGGCAGAGCTGAACACGCCCATGCGCCCGCTTCGCGCCAGGTCATCCGCAAGCCGTCGTCAGCCATTGAGCCTGACCCGCGGCCGCTGGATTGGCTTGTTTGCCATGTTGATGATCTTTATCGGCCCGCTGATTTCCCAGTCGATGCCGATGGATCAGCGCGCGTCTGCACTGATGAAAACCTCCATGAGCCTGTCGATGGACATGGGCATGGACAGGTCGGCGATGGCGCACGCCGATCACGACGAGCAACCCGATGCCGAGCACTGCCCGCCCCAGGCCGACCATCACGCACTCTGGGAAAAATGCGGCTATTGCAGCCTGCTGTTCAACTGCCCGGCACTCACCGGCGGCCAGTCCTTCGTCGCATTCGACACACCCAAAGCCACAACCTACACCACCCCCTCCCCCCGTCTGGGCCATGCCCGGGCAACCGTGTTCCCCGGCGCCCGCACCCGCGCTCCACCCATAGTCGCGTAAACACCCGCCTCCGATCTCACACAGCTCAGAAGACAGCCGCCGGCTGCCGGCCGTGTCGTGCGGTATTGGACATGGGTATCTAACAAGAACAGTTAAAAGATCGCAGGCTCCGCCAGCGCCTACATGGGAACGCGTACACCCTGTAGGCGCTGTCGAGTGAAACGAGGCTGCGATCTTTACAAGCAATTGATTCGCCAGCGGAGCACAACCGATGAAACAGCCCAAACCGAATTTCTACAACCTGGCCTGGCGCTGGCATTTCTATGCCGGTCTGTTCGTCGCGCCCTTCATGGTGATGCTGGCCCTGACCGGCGTCATCTACCTGTTCAAACCGCAACTCGATCCGTTGATGTACGGCAGCTTGCTGAACGTCCCGGCCGGTCACCACAGCGTACCGGCCGACGAGCTGCTCAAGCGGGTCAAAGAGGCTTATCCACAAGCAACGATCAAGCAGTATCTGCCACCGGTGAACGCCGAACGCAGCGCCCAGTTTGTCGTACTCGATGCCGGCAACGAACTGAACGTGTTCCTCGACCCGTACCGTGGCGACATCCTTGGCGAGCAAGATGCCAAGATGAATCTGCAAGCGGTGGCGCGTGCGATTCACGGTGAATTGATGATCGGCACCCTCGGCGATCGACTGGTCGAACTCGCCGCCGGCTGGGGCATCGTGCTGGTGGTTTCCGGGGTGTTTTTGTGGTGGCCACGAGGCCAGGCCGCCGGCGTCCTGTGGCCGCGCCTGAGCAGTCGCGGTCGAGTGCTCTGGCGTGACCTGCACGCGGTCACCGGGTTCTGGGGCGCGGCGTTTCTGCTGGTGATGCTGCTCAGCGGCATGACCTGGACCGGGTTCTGGGGCAAGCAATACGCTGGCGTGTGGAACGTGTTCCCGGATGCGATGTGGAATGACATGCCCAAGTCCGACGTCGAGGCGCGCAGCCTCAACAGTGCCACGCGCCAGACCGTGCCATGGGCCATGGAAAACACACCGATGCCGATGTCCGGCGACCACGCCGAACACATGGCCCAGGGTACTGCCCAAGCCGATCCCGCCGCACCGACCATCAGCCTGCAAGACGTGCAGAATATCGCCGAACAACGCAAGGTCGAGCCGGGCTACAGCATCACCTTCCCGACCACGGCCACCGGCGTCTTCACCATCGCCGTCTTCGCCGACGACCCGCGTAACGATGCCACCCTGCATGTCGACCAATACACCGGCGACGTCCTCGCCGACGTACGCTGGGAGCATTACGGCAACGTCGCCCGCGCCACGGAAATGGGGGTGATGCTGCACGAAGGCAAGATGTTCGGTGTGTTCAACCAGATCGTCGTGCTGCTGATCTGCCTGATGATCCTGCTCAGCGCCGTCAGCGGCGTGGTGATCTGGTGGAAGCGTCGCCCGCAAGGCAAACTCGGGGTTCCGCCCCTGCGTCACGACCTGCCGAAATGGAAAACCGCGATGGTCATCATGTTCGGGCTGGCGATAGCGTTTCCGTTGGTGGGGGCTTCGCTGGTGGTGGTGTGGCTGCTGGATCGGGTGTTGTTGTCGCGCTTCACCCGGCAAACCGAATCGGCTTCCTCTTCCTGAATCACCCCCGCCTCCCTGTAGGAGCTGGCTTGCCAGCGAAGGCGGTATAACAGCCAACATAGATGTTGAATGTTATGGCCCCTTCGCTGGCAAGCCAGCTCCTACAGGGGATCAAGATTGCGTTTACTGCGCCCCAATCTGGCGCACCGCTGCGCACCAACGCGCCAGACGCGATCCTTCATGGTGCGCCATAAAATGGCGCAACCGCTCTAATACGACATTTTCCTGCCTTTTGCCGACCAGGCACAGCCCTTGCTAAAGACCCTTCAGTACTCCGCATCTGCCAACCAAAAAAAACACCTACGTTCATGGAGATCGCACAATGAAGCGTCGCAGCTTGATCAAGGCTTTCACACTATCGGCAAGCATTGCCGCGATGGGCATGGCCTGGACTGTCCAGGCGCCGAGACCATCAAGGTCGGTATCCTGCATTCGTTGTCCGGCACCATGGCGATCTCCGAAACCTCGCTCAAGGACATGGCGTTGATGACCATCGACGAGATCAACGCCAAGGGCGGCGTGAACGGCAAGATGCTCGAACCGGTGGTAGTGGACCCGGCGTCGAACTGGCCGCTGTTCGCCGAAAAAGGCCGGCAGTTGCTGACCCAGGACAAAGTGGCCGTGGTGTTCGGTTGCTGGACCTCGGTGTCGCGTAAATCGGTACTGCCGGTGTTCGAAGAACTCAACGGCCTGCTGTTCTACCCGGTGCAATACGAAGGCGAAGAGATGTCGCCGAACGTGTTCTACACCGGCGCCGCACCGAACCAGCAAGCGATCCCGGCAGTGGAATACCTGATGAGCGAAGAAGGCGGCAGCGCCAAGCGCTATTTCCTGCTGGGCACCGACTACGTCTACCCGCGCACCACCAACAAGATCTTGCGCTCGTTCCTGCACGCCAAAGGGGTGGCAGACAAGGACATCGAAGAGGTCTACACCCCGTTTGGCCACAGCGATTACCAGACTATCGTGGCCAACATCAAAAAATTCTCCGCCGGGGGCAAGACGGCGGTGATCTCTACCGTCAACGGCGACTCCAACGTGCCGTTCTACAAAGAACTGGCCAACCAGGGCCTGAAAGCCACCGACGTACCGGTCGTGGCGTTCTCGGTCGGTGAAGAAGAACTGCGCGGCATCGACACCAAACCGTTGGTGGGCAACCTGGCGGCGTGGAACTACTTTGAGTCGGTCGAGAACCCGACGAACAAGAAGTTCGTCGCCGACTGGAAAGCCTACGCCAAGAAACACAACCTGCCGGGCGCCGACAAAGCGGTGACCAACGACCCGATGGAAGCCACCTACGTCGGCATCCACATGTGGGCGCAAGCGGCCGAAAAAGCCAAGTCCACCGACGTCGACAAAGTCCGCGAAGCCCTCGCCGGCCAGACCTTTGCCGCGCCGTCCGGTTACACCCTGACCATGGACAAGACCAACCACCACCTGCACAAGCCGGTGATGATCGGTGAGATTCAGGCTGATGGTCAGTTCAACGTGGTGTGGCAGACCGAAGGCCCGATCCGTGCCCAGCCGTGGAGCCCGTTCATTCCGGGCAACGACAAGAAGCCGGAGTATGCGGTGAAGAGCAACTAAGCCCCGCGATGCCGGGCCCAGACTCTCACCCTGGGCCCGACACAACACCTGTAGGAGCTGGCTTGCCAGCGAAGACGGCGGCACATCCAGCATCGATGCAGCTGACCCACCGCCTTCGCCGGCAAGCCGGCTCCTACAAGGTCCGCGTATGACCAGGACGTTCGACATGCCCACCGCCCTTTACCGTTTTATCTTTGCACTCGCGCTTTTATTACCGATGGCCGTGCAGGCCAGCGACGCCGAAGACTTCGTTGCCGCCAATCCCGTGCAGCAAGCCAAACTCCTGGAATCCTGGGCCGCGCAGCCGAACCCGGCCCGCATCGAACTGATCAACGCCCTGCAACAAGGCGAACTGACCATCGATGGCCAACCGAAAACCCTGCGCCTGAACAACCGCCTGCGAGGCCTGATCGACACCGCGCTGGCCAGCCACCAACTGCTCGCCGCCGACGCCAAAGTCCGGTTGGCCGCCGCGCAGCAATTACAGAAAAGCGCCAAACCGGCGCAGCTGACGTTCCTCGACCAGCAACTGGCGGGCGAAAAAGATGAAAGCGTTCACGCAGCGTTAAGCCTGGCGTTGGCCAACCTGCAACTGGTCGATAGCGACCCGACCGTGCGCCTCGCCGCGGTCCGGCTGCTCGGCGAAACCGGCGACCCGCTGGCCCGCACCCGCCTGGAAGGTTTGCTCGAACCGGGCGTCGAAGCCGATGCCGCGGTACGCATCGCCGCCGAAACCAGCCTGGCTCAGGTCAAACGCAAACTACTGATCGGCGAGATGCTTGGCCAAGCCTTCAGCGGCATGTCGCTGGGCTCGATTCTGCTGCTCGCGGCCCTCGGCCTGGCGATCACCTTCGGCCTGCTCGGCGTGATCAACATGGCCCACGGCGAGATGCTGATGCTCGGCGCCTACTCGACCTATGTCGTGCAGTTGATGTTCCAGCGCTACGCCCCGCAAGCCATCGAGTTTTATCCACTGATCGCCTTGCCGGTGGCCTTTTTCGTCACCGCCGCGGTCGGCATGGCGCTGGAGCGCACGGTGATTCGCCACCTCTACGGCCGCCCGCTGGAAACCTTGCTCGCTACCTGGGGTATCAGCCTGATGCTGATCCAGCTGGTGCGACTGGTGTTCGGCGCGCAGAACGTTGAAGTGGCCAACCCGGCGTGGTTATCCGGTGGGATTCAAGTGCTGCCCAACCTCGTGCTGCCCTACAACCGCATCGTGATCATCGCCTTCGCGCTGTTTGTGGTGGTGCTGACCTGGCTGCTGTTGAACAGGACGCGCCTCGGTTTGAACGTGCGCGCCGTCACCCAGAACCGCAACATGGCCGCCTGCTGCGGGGTGCCCACCGGGCGCGTCGACATGCTCGCCTTCGGTCTCGGCTCGGGTATTGCCGGTCTCGGTGGCGTCGCTCTAAGCCAGATTGGCAATGTCGGCCCGGACCTCGGCCAGAGCTACATCATCGACTCGTTCCTGGTGGTGGTCCTCGGCGGTGTCGGTCAGTTGGCCGGGAGTGTCCTGGCCGCCTTCGGCCTGGGCATAGCCAACAAGATTCTCGAACCGCAGATCGGTGCGGTGCTCGGCAAGATCCTGATCCTCGCGCTGATCATTCTGTTCATCCAGAAACGTCCGCAAGGCCTCTTCGCACTGAAAGGACGGGTGATCGACTGATGAACCAGCCTCTGATGCTCACCGCCAGCCAAAAGGCCGGCCCCAAGGTCACTATCGCTGTCGGCGCGGTGGTCCTCGTTCTGCTGCTGACATTGCCGCTGCTCTCGCTGCTGTCGCCGGACAGTGCGTTTCACGTTTCGGCTTATACCCTGACGCTGGTGGGCAAGATTCTGTGCTATGCCATCGTCGCCCTGGCGCTGGACCTGGTCTGGGGTTACGCCGGCCTGCTGTCTCTGGGCCACGGCCTGTTCTTCGCCCTCGGCGGTTACGCGATGGGCATGTACCTGATGCGCCAGGCCTCGGGCGATGGCTTGCCAGCGTTCATGACCTTTCTGTCGTGGACCGAATTGCCGTGGTACTGGGCCGGCACCAGCAGCTTCCTCTGGTCGATTTGCCTGGTGGTATTGGCCCCGGGATTATTGGCGTTGGTGTTCGGCTTCTTCGCCTTCCGTTCGCGGATCAAGGGCGTGTATTTCTCGATCATGACCCAGGCCCTGACCTTCGCCGGGATGCTGCTGTTCTTTCGCAACGAAACCGGGTTTGGCGGCAATAATGGCTTCACCAATTTCCGCACCATTCTCGGTTTTGGCATCACCGAACCCGGCACCCGCGCCGTGCTGTTTTTCGCCACGGTGGTGTTGCTGGTGGCGAGCCTGTTGATCGGCTGGCGTCTGGCGCAGAGCAAATTTGGCCGGGTATTGACCGCCCTGCGCGATGCGGAAAATCGCCTGATGTTCTGCGGTTACGATCCGCGGGGCTTCAAGCTGTTTGTCTGGGTCTTGAGCGCAGTACTGTGTGGCCTGGCCGGCGCGCTGTACGTGCCGCAAGTCGGCATCATCAACCCGAGTGAAATGTCGCCGACCAACTCCATCGAGGCGGCCGTCTGGGTGGCACTGGGTGGTCGCGGCACCTTGATCGGTCCGCTGCTCGGCGCGGGGGTGGTCAACGGCATGAAGAGCTGGTTCACCGTGGCCTTCCCCGAATACTGGCTGTTCTTCCTCGGCGCGCTGTTCATTGTCGTGACCTTGTATCTGCCCAAAGGTGTGATTGGTCTGCTGAAAAAAAGGGGTGATCAATGAGAGTGACAGCGACGGCTGAATTCATGCTCGAACCGGCGTTTTTCCCGGTGGAGCCCAACAAGGACGCCGGCAGCAGCCGCGACGCCATCGGCCTCGGTCAAAGTGCGGGTCCCGGCCTGGACACCCGCCATGGCACCATCCTGACCCTGGAAGACATCAGCGTCAGCTTCGATGGTTTCAAGGCCCTGAACAATCTGAACCTGTACATCGGCGTCGGTGAACTGCGCTGCATCATCGGCCCCAACGGCGCGGGCAAGACCACGTTGATGGACGTCATCACCGGCAAGACCCGGCCCAGTCACGGCAAGGCCTGGTTCGGCGAAACCCTGGACCTGACGCAGATGAGCGAAGTGCAGATCGCCCAGGCCGGCATCGGCCGCAAGTTCCAGAAGCCGACGGTGTTCGAAGCGCTGAGCGTGTTTGAAAACCTCGAGCTGGCGCAGAAAACCGACAAGTCGGTCTGGGCCAGCCTGCGGGCTCGGCTGAGTGGCGAACAAAGAGATCGCATCAGCGAGGTGCTGGATACCATTCGCCTGACCACCTCGGTCAATCGCCCGGCGGGCTTGTTGTCCCATGGTCAGAAGCAGTTTCTGGAGATCGGCATGCTGTTGATGCAAGACCCGCAACTGCTCCTGCTCGATGAGCCGGTGGCGGGCATGACCGATGCCGAAACCGAATTCACCGCCGAGTTGTTCAAGCGCCTGGCCGGCAAGCATTCGCTGATGGTAGTGGAGCATGACATGGGTTTTGTCGGGTCGATTGCCGACCACGTCACCGTGTTGCATCAGGGCAGTGTGCTGGCCGAAGGGTCGCTGGAACAGGTGCAGGACAACGAGCGGGTGATCGAGGTTTACCTCGGCCGATAGACCTGCAAACACAACCCCTGTAGGAGCTGGCTTGCCAGCGAAGGCGGTGATCAGTCGACGTATTTATCGCCTAGGAAGACGCCTTCGCTGGCAAGCCAGCGCCTGCAGGGGATCGAGGAGAATTTGAGAATGCTGCAAGTCGACAAGCTGCACCAATACTACGGCGGTAGCCACATCCTGCGGGGCCTGACGTTTGAGGTGAAGGTCGGTGAAGTCACGTGCCTGCTGGGGCGCAACGGAGTCGGCAAGACCACCCTGCTCAAGTGCCTGATGGGCCTGTTGCCGGCCAAGGAAGGCGCGGTGAACTGGGAAGGTAAACCGATCACCGCGTTCAAGCCGCACCAACGGGTTCACGCGGGGATTGCTTATGTGCCCCAGGGTCGGGAAATCTTCGGCCGCCTGACCGTGGAAGAAAACCTGCTGATGGGCCTGTCGCGGTTTCCCGGCTCCGAGGCCAGGGAAGTCCCGGCGTTCATCTACGAGTTGTTCCCGGTACTGCTGCAGATGAAGCAACGGCGCGGCGGCGACTTGTCCGGGGGGCAACAGCAGCAATTGGCAATTGGCCGGGCGTTGGCCAGCCGTCCACGGTTGTTGATTCTCGACGAGCCCACCGAAGGCATTCAGCCCTCGGTGATCAAGGAGATCGGTGCCGTCATCAAGCAACTTGCCGCCCGTGGTGACATGGCGATTCTGCTGGTCGAGCAGTTCTACGACTTCGCCGCCGAACTGGCCGATCAATACCTGGTGATGTCCCGGGGCGAAATCGTGCAGCAAGGCCGTGGCGAAAATATGGAAGCCGAGGGCGTGCGCGGCCTGGTTACCATATAAGGCCGCGATACAAGGCTTCGATTTAATCTGCGGCGTCCTGACGATAACTGGAAACCATGAATCTACCTGCCCCCACTGCCCTGTTTACCCCAAGCTGGCACGCCGAGCTGGAACTGGGCTACGCCCGATTCGGCGACAGCACGCGCCCGGTTCAGCGTCGGCACAAAGGCCCGCTGCGGGTGCAGAAGCATCTGTATGCCGAAGGACCGCAGGTCTGCCAGCACATCATCGTTCATCCGCCGGGCGGGATTGCCGGGGGTGACCGGCTGGACATCTCGGCCAGCGTCGGGCGCGATGCCTGGGCGCAAATCACCAGCCCTGGCGCGGCCAAATGGTATCGCGCCGCCGGCCCCGCTTATCAGCAGCTGACCTTGAAAGTGGCGAGCGGTGCGACACTGGAATGGTTGCCGCAGGAGACCATCATCTTCAGTGCCGCGCAGGCTGAACTGAGCACCTGCGTCGAGCTTGAAGGCGATGCCCGGTTGTTTTACTGGGACGTGGTGGCACTGGGCCGACCGGCCAGCGGCGAGCGTTTCGACCTCGGGCATTTTCAGGCGCAACTCGACATCCGTCGCAACGGCCGGTTGCTCTGGCACGAACGTCAGCGCATTGTCGGCGGGGATGGGTTGCTCGATTCGCCAATTGGCCTGGATGGGCAGCCGGTGTTTGCCACCTTGCTGGTGACCGGCGACCTCGATAGTGAATTGCTGGAGAAGTGCCGTTCACTGACTCATGACGTGCGCGGGGATTTGACGCAGTTGCCGGGAATTCTGGTTGCCCGGTGCCTGGCCAGTGAAGCATTGTTGGCGCGGGGATGGTTGATTGATGTGTGGCGGTTGTTGCGCCCGGCGTTACTGGGCCGAGAAGCCGTCCCACCCCGAATATGGGCCACCTGAACACCGCCTCCCTGTAGGAGCTGGCTTGCCAGCGAAGGCGGATCAGCCAATACATGTATCGACTGACACACCGCTTTCGCTGGCAAGCCAGCTCCTACAGGGGGCCGTACCAACAGTTCCAATACCTTTTTACTGCCGATTATGGATTCCCAACGATGGACCTGACCCCACGCGAAAAAGACAAGCTACTGATCTTCACCGCCGGCCTCGTGGCCGAGCGGCGTTTGGCTCGCGGCGTGAAACTCAATTATCCGGAAGCCATGGCCTACATTTCCGCAGCGTTGCTTGAAGGCGCTCGCGACGGCCAGACCGTGGCCGACCTGATGCACTTCGGCACCACCCTGCTCAGCCGCGAACAAGTGATGGAAGGCATCCCGGAAATGATCCCGGAAATCCAGGTCGAGGCGACGTTCCCCGACGGCACCAAACTGGTCACCGTTCACCAACCGATCGCCTGAGGTCGCGCCATGACTTACCACATCCGCGATGCTGTGCAGGCCGATCTGCCGGCGATC
Organism: Pseudomonas sp. VI4.1; assembly: GCF_002029345.1. NCBI lineage: Bacteria > Pseudomonadati > Pseudomonadota > Gammaproteobacteria > Pseudomonadales > Pseudomonadaceae > Pseudomonas > Pseudomonas sp. VI4.1. The sequence continues at coordinate 86,317 of NZ_MULM01000184.1, read as the reverse complement.
CGCGATATCTACAACGATGCCGTACTCAATACCACGGCGATCTGGAACGAGAAGATCGTCGACCTGGACAACCGCCAGGCCTGGTTCAGCGCCCGGCAAGCCCAGGGCTATCCGATTCTGGTGATCGTCGACAGCGATAACAGGGTGCTGGGTTACGCGTCATTCGGTGACTGGCGGCCGTTCGACGGTTTCCGCCACACTGTGGAGCATTCGGTCTATGTACGCAGCGATCAGCGCGGCAATGGCCTGGGCCCGCAGCTGATGGACGTGCTGATCGAACGCGCCAAAGGCTGCGACAAGCATGTGATGGTTGCCGCCATCGAAAGCGGTAACGCCGCGTCAATTCGCTTGCACGAACGAGCCGGTTTCGTGAGCAGCGGGCAGATGCCCCAGGTCGGCACCAAGTTCGGCCGTTGGCTGGACCTGACCTTCATGCAGCTGACCCTCAATCCTGGCGCAGAACCACCTGCCGCCAATAAGGAGTAACGCCTGATGAACGCCGCCCAACTGCGCCGCGTCAATGTTGAAAGCTTTGCCCACTATCGCCAGGGTTTGATCGATCTGCTGCTCGATGCCGTGGGTTATGGCGCCAGCGTCGGGTTCATGGCCAATCTGGATGCCACTGAGGCACGCGCCTACTTCGATGACGTTCAAGAGAACCTGAACAGCGGCAACGTGCTGCTGTGGGTGGTGGTCAAGGACGAGCAGGTGCAGGCCAGCGTGCAACTGACCCTGTGCCAGAAAGCCAACGGGCTGAACCGCGCCGAAGTGCAGAAATTGCTGGTGCGCGAACATGCGCGTCGCCGGGGTCTGGGCCAGCAGTTGATGAGCGCACTGGAAGCGGCCGCCCTCCAGCACAAGCGCGGCATGCTCTACCTCGACACTGAAGCCGGCTCCCCCGCCGAGGATTTCTACAAGGCCCAGGGTTACACCCGCGCCGGTGAAATCCCCGACTACGCCTGCGACCCGAGCGGCCGCTACAAACCCACTGCGCTCTACTACAAAATCCTCCAGGGAGCCCATTGATGATTCCCGGTGAATACCAGATCCAGCCTGGCGACATCGAACTCAACGTCGGCCGCCGCACCCTCAGCCTGAAGGTCGCCAACAGCGGCGACCGGCCGATCCAGGTCGGCTCGCATTACCACTTTTTCGAAACCAACGACGCCCTGACCTTCGACCGCGCCGCCAGCCGCGGCATGCGCCTGAATATCCCCGCCGGCACTGCCGTGCGCTTCGAACCGGGGCAGAGTCGCGAAGTCGAGTTGGTCGACCTTGCCGGCCATCGCCGGGTGTTCGGGTTTGCCGGACGGATCATGGGTGACCTTTAAGTTATGCAGTGCCTGCACCGGCCCCTTCGCCAGCAAGCCGGCTCCTACAAGGGAAATCGCATTCACCGGCATGTCGGCGCCGGAATGCAATCGCGGTCGCCGGCATATCGGCTTGAAATGCAATCGCATTCGCCGGCATTCGGCGCCGGAATGCAATCGCGTTCGCCGGCATTCGGCGCCGGAATGCGATCGCGTTCTCCGGCATTCGGCTTGTAATGCAATCCCCTGTAGGAGCTGGCTTGCCAGCGATAGCGAGCGACGCGAGCGGTCTCGAAAACCATTGAATCCCAAGGCAACCCCATGAAAATCTCAAGACAAGCCTACGCCGACATGTTCGGTCCCACCGTTGGCGACAAGGTCCGTCTGGCCGACACCGCGCTGTGGATCGAAGTGGAAAAGGACTTCACCACCTACGGCGAAGAAGTGAAATTCGGCGGCGGCAAAGTCATCCGCGACGGCCAGGGCCAAAGTCAATTATTGGCCGCCGAAGTGGTCGACACCCTGATCACCAACGCGCTGATCATCGATCACTGGGGCATCGTCAAGGCCGACGTCGGCCTCAAGGACGGGCGCATCGCCGGCATCGGCAAGGCCGGCAACCCGGACATCCAGCCCGGCGTCACCATCGCGATCGGCGCCAGCACCGAAGTGATCGCCGGTGAAGGCATGATCCTCACCGCTGGCGGCATCGACACCCATATCCACTTCATCTGCCCGCAGCAGATCGAAGAAGCACTGATGAGTGGCGTCACCACCATGATCGGCGGCGGCACCGGCCCGGCCACCGGCACCAACGCCACCACCTGCACTTCCGGGCCGTGGCACCTGGCCCGCATGCTTCAGGCCGCCGACGCCTTCCCGATGAACATCGGCTTCACCGGCAAGGGCAACGCCAGCCTGCCGGAGCCCTTGATCGAACAGGTCAAGGCTGGTGCCATTGGCCTCAAGCTGCACGAAGATTGGGGCACCACACCAGCAAGCATCGACAACTGCCTGAACGTCGCCGACCAATACGACGTGCAGGTGGCGATCCACACCGATACCCTCAACGAATCGGGCTTCGTCGAAACCACCCTCGCCGCCTTCAAGGGCCGCACCATCCACACCTACCACACCGAAGGCGCGGGCGGCGGCCATGCGCCGGACATCATCAAGGCCTGCGGTTTCCCCAACGTGTTGCCCAGCTCCACCAACCCGACCCGGCCGTTCACCCGCAACACCATCGACGAACACCTCGACATGCTGATGGTCTGCCACCACCTGGACCCGAGCATCGCCGAGGACGTGGCCTTCGCCGAAAGCCGCATCCGCCGCGAAACCATCGCCGCCGAAGACATCCTGCACGACCTCGGCGCGTTCTCGATGATCAGTTCCGACAGCCAGGCCATGGGCCGGGTCGGCGAAGTCATCACCCGCACCTGGCAGACCGCCGACAAGATGAAAAAACAGCGCGGTGCGTTGCCGGGCGACGGTGCCGGCAACGACAACTTCCGCGCCAAGCGCTACATCGCCAAGTACACCATCAACCCGGCGATCACCCATGGCATCAGCCATGAAGTGGGTTCGGTGGAAGTCGGCAAATGGGCGGATCTGGTGCTCTGGCGTCCAGCCTTTTTCGGCGTGAAACCGACGCTGATCCTCAAGGGCGGCGCCATCGCGGCCAGCCTGATGGGTGACGCCAACGCCTCGATCCCGACGCCACAACCGGTGCACTACCGTCCGATGTTCGCCAGTTATGGCGGCTCGCTGCATGCCACCAGCCTGACCTTTATCAGCCAGGCGGCACAGGAAGCCGGGGTACCGGAATCCTTGGGTTTGAAGAAAAAAATCGCCGTGGTCAAAGGCTGTCGCGACGTGCAGAAAACCGACTTGATTCACAACGACTACCTGCCAGAGATCGACGTCGATCCGCAGACCTATCAGGTCAAGGCCGATGGCGTGCTGTTGTGGTGCGAACCGGCGGATGTGCTGCCGATGGCCCAGCGGTATTTCCTGTTCTGAGTGGCCGAACACAAACAAGGCCTGAAAGCAAAAAACGCTCCCAGGCCTTGGATTCAACGACAACTCACCGGTTATCCGGCTGCACCGCAAGGGGGATTTCGACGCGTTGAAGTTTGGCTCTAGCCATTGCTTCCCGGGTCAGTTTCTTCAGCAGGTTGTTCTTTTCGGTATTGAGCACATCAAGCTCTGCCGTGTATTCATCATTTGTCATCACGCGACCGGGAGGGACATCGACTGGCTGCTTGCCGAGTAGCGTCGCCAGTGTCGTGATTTTTTCGCGCAGTCGCGTACGCGCCGACGCATCGGCGGTTTGCGACCATTGCTGTTGTGCGGTCTGCAGGTCCAACACCGCGTCGATTTGACGCCGGATAGCGTTGAACGTTTTGCGGTTGGCACCCTGGATATATTGGTTCCAGAAATCCTGCTCGATAATTGAATCCCTCAGAAGATCTCCTTCCTCAAGCGCGAGTACTCGCTTGTAGGCGGCCTCTATCAGCAGCAGCGTTACATCGTTCTCCTCGAACATCATGCTGCGCGACTGCCAAGGCAAATCCAGGCGCTCGGCCAGAGCTGTGGGATAGGCAAGATGAATTTCCACTTCATCAATAGACCTGACGGCGTTTCCCTCTTCATCCCGCTGTATGATCAGGTCGCCGTCCTGATCATATTCAGGAAGTTTGCGGCCTTGCTCCAGCAGTTCCTTGACCCTCGCCCGGGCAATCCTGCCCAACTCATTCAGACGTGACTTGCCCTTGGCCAGACTCACCAGCTCCGCTTCCACCAAGTCCTTGCTGACAAGGCCGTAGGCCTCATGAACCAATACTTCGATGCCCATGGCGTTAAACAGCTGAGCCCCGCAATCGACACAGGTGGAGGGAACAAACGCGTCTTGGAAGAGCCTCTCGCGCAGCTCGGGGTTTTCGGCTACCGCCTCCAGCATTCGCCAGACCTTGCCGGCAAGCTCGGTTCGATACTCGGGAAAAGTATCCGAGGAGCCGGCGAGTTTTTTGATTTCAGCAAAAAATGCCTCGGAACCGAACTCGTCCGCCACCGCGCCCCAGAGATCACGTTTTAACGCGCGTAATTCAGGCGTCGCCCGCTCCTGCGGCGGCAGCGCGTTGATCCAGAAGCGGCTATCGGACATCACCGAATTGGGCGGTCGCCGGTCAGGATCAAGTCCTACCGACTCGATGTAGGTGTCAAGGGTTGCAAGATTTTCTGCCGAAAGCCATGGCGGCTCACGACTGATCAGCGTGCGTGCCACTATTTCAGCCCGCACGGAACCCGGGGCTACCACGGGCAACTGGGTGATCGGATTATTCACCAACCTCAAGTCGAAGTGCCGGGGTCGGGGCAAGGCAAAGGTCCCGGCAGGCCAGGTGGCGAGGCCGGTGTTCGACAGGTTCAGTATGTGCAAGTCAGGCATTCGGCTGACATCGGGCGCCAAAGCCAGGGGATTGTTTTCCATCCCGAGTACTTTTAGCCGGGTCAGGTTCTTGATGCTCTCGATGGCTGGCCCGGTCAACATGATCTGGTTATTGCCCAAGTGCAGTTCAAGCAGGTGCGGCATGTCGCTGATCGCTGCAGGAAGGCGGGTCAGCTGGTTACTGGAGAGGTCCAGGGCACGCAGCTGGCGAAAATGTCCAAGCACCCCCTCGACTAAATTGCTGAACTGCGAACGACTCAATTTCAGCCGGGTGACATGATCGAAATTCGCTTCCAGCGTCGGTAAGCTGCGCAGCTGGTATTGCAACGAGGTGTCACTCAGATCAATGCTCTGGCCGCGATAATTGCCGTAGGCGTCATAGTCTTTAGGACCGGTCCTTTGCCAGGCTTGCTTGAGGGCTTTGACGATTCTTATCCTCGCGCCCCACTCGCTGACGTACTGCGGGCTGTCTCTTGCGCCAGACCACTCATTCGGCGCCCGCAACCAGGTTTGCAGGCGGTGATCCAATTGCTTGTATTCCCGCTCGAGCCGTTTCAGCTGGTGCTCTGGCGAGTCGTCTCGAGCATTCAGGGCTGCAACGAATTCATCGACGTCTTCAAGGGTAAAATCGGGGTAGAGCGTCCTGACCCGCTCCTCGATAATCCGCTCCCAGACATTCTGGCCGCGACCGCTCAATGGGTAGCCGCGCCGACCGTCGGGCAACAACGTCAGCGGCCTGAAGAACGGTTGACGTTGCGCCTGCATTTTCAGAACCGCGCGCAATTCATCACGCGCGAGTGCGTGTTGCTGGATCAGTGCCTCGAGATCGGCCCCCTGACTCACGTGGGGCACACCCAGGGATCTACGTTGAGCATCTGGCAAGGCGTGCTGAAGGGCGGCATACAGGTCATCCCTTCCATGTAAATGATTGTCGCTGGCGTCGCGTGCCTCGTACTGCCCCTCCCCGGTACGTACCAACACTTTGCGCTCAAGGGCATCTTCGGGGCCGACGCTGGCTCGTATCGCTGCGGTGAAGGAGCCATCCCGGACCTCGATGCGCAAATCGCCCGGCGAGTGAAGTAGTTTCCCCAGCGTATGCAGGACCAGGCTTTCAGTGTCCGGCATCGCCAGAGTCCCCAGGAAAAGCCCCTCATAAGCCCGCGCCAGGCGCACCTCTTGCTGCGCCAGACGCGCTTTTTGCGTCAATCGCAACGGTAGACGCCCGGTGGTTTTCATCTGGCGCTGCTCGTCGGGCGTCGCATCCTCCAACAATTCGCTTGCGAGCTGGGTCGGCACCGAGGAAAAGCTGCGCTGGACCAACTGAGTCCGGGAATTTCCCGCTTTCTCCCGGTCTTGGGACAAACTCTGGAAGATCCGCGCCCTGGCCTGATCTGCATGGTCGGCCAGCCGGTCTCGCAAGGTCAGCGCCTGCCTCTGCGGTGCGACATGTTGGCCGACCAGACCTTTGATTTGCTCCTCGCTGAGGAAGGTCAGCACACGCTCCGGCAATTGCCCCGCCATAAGCTCGGCTCGGCTGACCCTGATGACGTCTGAAGCCGGTGCGGCGATATCACCATATTGAAAGGAGTGGCCGCTCAAATCAGCGCCCTCGAACGCCTCTATCGCTTTGGCACGGGGCCACCCTGGCAGCTCGACCATCAAGGAAGCGGCATAGCCGCAAAGGTCATTCTGCAGTTGCCCGCGACGAATCTGCGTCCCCACTTCGCCGGCATCGGCATAGGCTTGAAACCGTGCGAGAGTGTTGGCCAGCAGCGGCGGCGTCGGCTCACCCTCGACATGCATTCGACGCAGTACGTCCTCATGTGTGCCACTGACCCTGAGCATGTGTTCGCGCTCACGCTCGGTAAAGGCATCCACCGAGGGGCCCAGACGGCGTAACAACTTGCTTTTCGGCCACTCCAGTGGCGTGTCCATCTCGTGACTCCAGGCCCCGTTGCCGTTATGGTTCAACTCGGGTTGGTAGGCGTCCTCCCGAGCAGGATGCTGAATCCGGAATGTTCCGGAATGCGGTTGCTCTTTCAACGCGTAATGCTTGCCCTCCAGCGGCAAAATATTTTCACCGGCATGCCGATGCAGCCCCAACTCGTTGGGCCTGGAGTTTGCCGGCAACTCGATGTTTCGCTCGTAGGGTTGGAGATCGGGCTTCCACAACCGCGTCTTGCCGCTGGGCAGGGTGACCGACTTCAAGCCTTCGACGAAAGGCGAAACCGTGTAGTGAAAAACCGGCGCCAGTGCCGCCATCGTCGCCAGGTTCTCCAGGACATCGGTGATGTGGGCCCAGCCCGCTTCCTTGTCACCCTGGCTCAACTCGCGCACACCCTCGATCGTCTCGAACAACAACTGGTCCGCGGTGACCAGCAGCAAGGCGGCGCCTACAGGCGGCACAACGAACGCGGCAATACCGACGACAGACAGGCCGATATTCAGGTAATTGGAGAGCCGACGTTCGCGCGTGAGGTCATCCTCGGTGGCGGTGGAGACGGCAAGGACTTGCGCGTCCTCTCGCATATGCCGACGTTTCTGACGAAACATCTCAGTCCAGATGCCAGCCATGCCGACCCACTGAAAGTTCAGCGGCAGCTTGGCCTGCAAATCGATGTTCTCCTGCGGGTCTCGTCGCCAGTGCCGATCCTCTACGGGACCGACCAATCTTGACGCCGGGCTCAAATACTTCAGATAACCGCGCACCTGGTCTTTCCAGTAAGTGCCGGACGGCGCGTCCAGGACCTTCTGGGTAAATCGAAGAAAAAAACGACCCCGGTCCTTTTCGCCGATGAACCGGCTGAAAAAGCGTTGATAGTCGGTGAGCGCGTCCCTGGCGCTATCGATTCGGCTGCCCCGAGGCCGGTACATCAGTTGATGGGTCAGTTGCGCTTCGAAGTCCGCGAACGAGGCGTATTTTTTTATCGGGTGTTCGGGATCGTCCGGAATCCAGGCAATGACATAGCTGCCATCGTAACGATTGGCGTGGGTTGCAAAGAACACTGCGCACTCGGCGATTTCGTACCCCATCAGCTGGAGCGGGCTATAGCTGATGGGGCGTCGGCTGCTTTTATCCCTGACGACAGGCTGTTCATTGATCAGTTCGACCAACATTTCGTAATGTGCGAGTTCGATATCACTGTTCAGGAGGGCTGCATAGGCGGCGGCCTTCATGGCGGTTTTTTTGCTATCGATGTAAGCCTGGCTTAATGCCTGCTGATGCGCCGTGCCGCCCTCATAAAGAATGTCTTTGATATAGGTTTCATACTGACCCCCTATATCCAGCTTTCGACAGATCGTGACGAACTGCGAAATTTCAAGCTCGCAAGACAGAACGTCGAAGCGTCCCTGCGCGTCGGGTTCGGTAATGAATGTGGAGTTTCTATCGAAGTAACGCTCGCCGGCCTCGAAGGCTTCGAAGTTATGCAATGCCGCCTGCAGCAACGAGAAGGTTCTGCTACGTACATCGCCAGTGCTCACGCCCGTCGAGATACCGAAAAACTTGTAATCTACCGGGTAATAGAGTCGCACCCAGGTTTCCTCGACATCCAGGTCTATACCCGCTTCGGCCAGGGCCGTGGTCAATAAGGGCTTGGCAAAGGCGGTGATGCTGTCCACGCCAGCCAAGGTCTTGTCCCATTTATTCTGCGCATGACAGTCGGTTTCTATTAACGCTTTCAGTACACTGCGCTGATCCGCCGAACTATTTTCATACCAATCTGGAAGAGTGGGCTTAGTGTCTTTCAGTACCTTGCGCCGCAGCGGCGAGGCCTGAACAAGGCATTCGGGAATAGTGCTTTTTATGAAGTCGAAGTGACGACCCTTTTCATGTTCGTCGGGCTCATCGACCGTGGTGTTTTCCATAGGGGATTCAGACATATCGCATATCCGTATGCAGTTCAATTGAGCCTTCAATTTACTCACCACACACCTGAAACAACAAATCGAAAAAAACAACGGACACTGCTGGGCAAGCGGTCATAACCATTCAATTAACAGCATGAAAAAATAATTAATGACTACCTTGTGTGCACATCCATACCGCTTCATCGGCGCTTGCGGCAGGGGCACGACAAAGGCGCCAGGATGCGCCACACTCAATGGCTATCATTGCCATGCAGATGCCCAGTCATGCGTTTACCTGAATTCATTGTGCAGCACGTAGATCGTATCGTTGATGAATGGGAAACATTTGCCGATGCCATCAGCGCCGACGATTCGCTGGACCGCACGACATTGCGCGATCACGCGAAGTCGATCCTGCTCGCCGCGGCAGCCGATATGCGCAAGGCACAGACCGCCAGCGAACAGGCGGCCAAAGCCAAAGGCGAAGGCCCGGAGAAAACCCCGAGCCTGGACGAGGCCGCGGCCTGTCATGGAGAGCTGCGCCACAACGTCGGGTTCGATCTGGTGCAGATGACGTCCGAGTTCCGCCATTTGCGCGCCTGCGTGATTCGTCTGTGGGTAGGCAGCCTGGAGTCGCCGGACATGACCTATTTCCAGGACATGATCCGCTTCAATGAAGCCATCGACGAAGCCCTTGCCGAGTCCACCGCGGCCTATGCCGAACAGGTCAATCATTCGCGGGACATCTTTCTGGCGATCCTCGGCCATGACCTGCGCGCGCCGTTGCAAGCGGTGAGCATGTCCACCGAACTGCTGCTGCGCAAGGTGACGCTCGAGGGCGATGCGCTGACCTGCGCGATCAACATCAAGCGCGGCGCGCGGCACATGGCGGTGATGGTCGGCGATTTGCTGGAGCTGGTGCGCAGTCGCCTGGGCAAGAGCCTGCCGATCGAACCCGTCCCCATGGACCTGGCGGACGCCGCCCATGCCGCGATCGCCGAAGCCTGTGCCGGCAACCCGGAGTGCGATCCGATACTCGACGTATCAGGAGACACCCGAGGCGTCTGGGATGCAGGGCGCCTGGGTCAACTCCTGCAAAACCTGATCGGCAATGCGTTGCAGCATGGTTCGAACAAACGGGATGTGACGATAAGGCTCATTGGCGAACCAGATACGGTTCGTCTCACGGTGCTCAACCACGGCACGCCGATTCCCGAGAATGCCATTGGCACCATCTTCGATCCTTTGGTGCGCAGTGCCGACGAAGAACTTGGCCAGCCGTCAACCAGCCTCGGACTGGGTTTGTTTATCGTCAAGGAAGTGGTCAACGCCCATGCAGGGACGATCGAGGTCAGCTCCAGTGAGGCCGAGGGCACGCTGTTTACCGTGGTGTTGCCCCGGCGGACTTGAAACAAGGACGCTTGTGTAGGAGCTGCCGCAGGCTGCGATCTTTTGATCTTGCCGTTGATGTTTGCCGCTCTCTCCAGCAGATCCAGCGCCAGGGGGCGCCTGACTATCAGTTCTGCTAGTTCCCAATACTCTGCAGCAGAATCAGACTGGGGCGCTGACACTATCAACACTTTCACCAAGGAAGGCTGCGCCATGCCTCAGTTACCTGCTGATAACCACACATCCTCACAACAGTCGCGCACCGCCCTGCTGGCTGCCGACAACAAAAACTCGGTACTTGCTGAAATCGCAGGTGGCAAGCCTAACTCCATCGCTTATTCCGCCTACGGCCAGCAGACCGCGCAGGAAGATGTAGCGACGAACATCGGGTTCAACGGTGCATTGCTCGAGCCGCACCTCGGCTGGTATTTGCTGGGCAGTGGTTACCGAGCTTACAACCCGACATTGATGCGTTTTCATAGCCCGGACAGTTGGAGCCCGTTTGGGGGAGGTGGGTTGAATGCATATATGTATTGTGTGGGGGATCCGGTGAATTTTTCGGATCCGACTGGGCATATAAAATTACCAAAATTTAAATTTCGCTCTACGAGGTCGCCTTCCCCACCTCACCAACTTCCTAGGACTGCCTCTCATCCTAATAGCTATGAAACATTTCCAGTGGCCTCGTCATCTGCAGCCCGGCCCTCAAACATCCAGCAGAGGCCGTTGCCAGAACCACCGACAGAACGTTTACCCCCGCTTCCACCTCAAAACAGTACGCTAGGAACGGTCTCGCCGATAAGCAATCCACCGCCCCGGCCACCAAAGAGAAACGTCATACCTGTTAATTCCGAGCCTTTGTACAGTAACGTCTCTATCTCAGTTGAGCCTTTGTATAGTACGGCCTCTAACCCGGTTGAGCCGCTGTACCATACCATTTCTAATTCATCGACTCCCTCGTCCCTTATTTCATCCCATCGCTCAGAATATGCTCCAGTTCCTCCAACAAGAACGTTAGCGAATGGCGCCTCCCGTCATTACTCGGTCACGTATGACGCTAATGGCAACCCCAGGCAGAAAAGTGTCCAAAAAATCTCTTTATCCCAACTAAGTGGCGCAGTCAGGAACGCAAAAAAATAGGCAATCGAAGTCGGGTTGATACAGGTTGAGAATCGTCTCGCGAAAACGATTACTCAACCACCAACCGCCCCAATCGCTGCTTGAGCATCCGATTCTCCGCCCGTAGCTGCTGGACTTCTTCAAGCAAATCCAGCGCCAGAGCAACACCTTCCCACTCCAGCTCCAGGTCGTGCCGCAGCTTGGCGGCACGCTTGGCCAGCGCCAGCTCATAATCGTTGAAACGCCAATCCTTGGGCTGCGCGCCCTGAGGTTCGAGGATGCCGTGTTCGACGATTTCGATCACGTAGACGTCCGACAAATCGGTCGCCTCACAGAATTCTGCCATGTCCAGTTGAACGATCAGGGGGTTGCTCATGGTGGGCTACTCCGTCTCTTGGATCAGAAGTTTTCTCGTGGATTGAAAGCGGCTTTTTTCGCCAGTTCCTGCCACAGCGCCTTGACCTCGTCGTCCGAGGTTTTAGGCATGACGGCCTTGAGTTGCACGAACAGGTAACCGCGCTCGCCGGTCTTGTTCATCAGGCCATGACCTTTGGCGCGCATGCGCTGGCCGTTCTGGCTGCCAGCCGGGACCTTCAGATTGATTCTGCCGGTCAGGGTCGGCACCGCGACTTCAGTGCCCAGCGCCAGCTCCCAAGGAGCCAATGGCAGCGTGATGATCAGGTTCTCGCCTTCCACATCGTATTTCGGGTGCGGCGCAAAACGGATGATCAGGTACAGGTCGCCATTGGCGCCGCCACCGACACCCGGTGCACCCTGGCCCTTGAGGCGGATACGCTCGCCGTCGGCCACGCCGGCCGGGATCTTCACGTTCAGGCTTTTGCTGGTGTTGCTGACATGCTGGCCCGCAGCGTTGTACTGCGGCACCTGGAAGCTGACCTTCTTCGACTCGTTCGAGAGGGTTTCTTCCAGAAAAACCGGTAATTCCATTTCCACGTCTTGCCCTCGACGTCCGGTGCTGCGACGCGACTGTCCACCCTCAAAACCAGGACCACGGCCGCCGAAGATCGAACTGAAGAAATCCGAAAAATCGCCCGTGTCCTGACCACCACCGAAACCGCCCGCGCCTCGTCCCTGCCAACCCGGCGGCCCCTGGAACGGTTGGCCGTGCTGGCCGTATTTGCGCAAGTCGTCGTATTCGGCGCGTTTGTCGGCGCTTTTCAGCGCTTCATAGGCTTCCGACGCATCCTTGAATTTGGCTTCGGCGTCCTTTTCCTTGCTGACATCGGGGTGGTATTTGCGCGCCAGCTTGCGATAAGCCGCCTTGATCGTCTTATCGTCCGCAGTCGGTTCCACACCGAGAATCTTGTAATAATCTTTGAAGTCCATCGTGGGAGTCACCATCCGTTATCGATATCGCGCCACCTGCCAGAGCATGCACTTGATTTGCATCACCGGGTTTGACCGATCTCAAGATTGTGACCGGGCGGCGCATCAGAAGTTTATCGGCAGCAGTGGGCGGTTCTTGCGATCGTCCGGTGGCTGCCAGGCCCAATGCAGACAAGTTTGGGGCAAAGGATAGTCTTTCAAGGCGCTAATAGCTGAGATTTAGCGGATAGTCGGCCTTCGAATCTGTGCCGCAGTGACATACACTGCGCGGCCGTTTTTTAACCGGAACCTGAAAGACATGAAAAACGCATCTCCAGCCCGTGCCTGTGGTATCGACTTCGGCACATCCAACTCCACCGTCGGCTGGCTGCGCCCCGGCATGGAAACGCTGATCGCGCTGGAGGACGACAAGATCACCCTGCCGTCAGTGGTGTTCTTCAACATGGAAGAACGTCGCCCGGTGTACGGCCGGCTGGCGCTGCACGAGTACCTCGAAGGCTACGAAGGCCGCCTGATGCGCTCGCTCAAGAGCCTGCTGGGCTCCAAGCTGATCAAGCACGACACCAGTGTCCTCGGTACCGCGATGCCGTTCAAGGACCTGCTCGGGCTGTTCATCGGCCAATTGAAGAAACGCGCGGAAACGGCCGCCGGTCGGGAGTTCGATGAAGTGGTGCTGGGTCGTCCGGTGTTCTTCGTCGACGACGATGAAATGGCCGACCAGGAAGCGGAAAACACCCTGGTGGATGTGGCCCGCGCCATCGGTTTCAAGGATGTGTCGTTCCAGTACGAACCGATTGCGGCGGCGTTCGACTATGAGTCGACCATCGAAAAGGAAGAGCTGGTGCTGATCGTCGACATCGGCGGTGGTACCTCCGACTTCTCGCTGGTGCGCCTGTCGCCCGAGCGCCGCAACCACGACAACCGTCACGACGACATCCTCGCCACCGGCGGCGTGCACATCGGCGGGACCGATTTCGACAAGCAACTGAGCCTGCAGGGCCTGATGCCGCTGTTCGGCTACGGCAGCCGCATGAAGAGTGGCGCCTACATGCCCACCAGCCACCACATGAACCTGGCAACCTGGCACACCATCAACTCGGTGTACTCGCAGAAGTCCACCCTGGCCCTGGGCAGCATGCGCTACGACATCGAAGACACGGGCGGCATCGACCGCCTGTTCAAGCTGATCGACCAGCGCGCCGGGCATTGGCTGGCCATGGAAGTGGAAGAAACCAAGATTCAGCTGACCCACGCCGACAGCCGGCATGTGCCACTGGACCGCATCGAGCCGGGGCTGAGCGTGGAGCTGAGCCGGGCGCTGTTCGAATCGGCCATCGACAACCTGCTCGAGCGCGTGCGCAACAGCGTCACGCAGTTGCTCAACGATGCGAATGTGCGGGTCGATCAGGTGGATACGGTGTTCTTCACCGGTGGCTCGAGCGGGATTCCGGCGCTGCGCGGCAGTGTTTCGGCGATGTTGCCGAATGCGCGGCATGTGGAGGGGAACATTTTTGGCAGCATCGGCAGTGGGTTGGCTATTGAAGCGGCCAAACGTTACGGCACGATGGATTGACCTGAAAGACCTGTGGCGAGGGAGCTTGCTCCTTCGCCACAGTCAGATCAATACCTGATCAAACCATCCCCACCTGCTTCAACTCACTCTTCAAATACGCATAATAAATCGGCCCCGCCACCACCCCCGGCAGGCCGAACGCGGCCTCGAACACCAGCATTGCCAAGAGCAACTCCCACGACTTGGCACTGATCTGCCCGCCAACTATGCGCGCATTGAGAAAGTATTCGAGCTTGTGGATAACGATCAGGTAACCCAGCGCCGCCACCGCCACCCAGATCGACAGCGACAAACCGACGATGGTGATCAGGGTATTCGACATCAGGTTGCCGATCACCGGCAACAGGCCGAGCAGGAAGGTCAGCACGATCAGGGTCTTGGTCAGCGGCAGCTTGATGCCGAACATCGGCAGGACCACCGCCAGGAAAATCCCGGTGAAGAAGGTATTGAGCAGGGAAATCTTGATCTGGGCGAACACGATGTTACGAAACGCCTGGACCAGCAGGTGCAGACGATCGAACAGGGCGGCGGCCAGAGGCTTGCGCTTAGTCACGTCCGGCACCCGCTGCAAGGCAATGATCGCGCCCAGCACCATGCCGATCAGCAGCGTCACGAACATGTGCGCCGCATCCTTGCCCACCAGTTGCAAGTCGCTCAGGTGCTTGCTCATCCACTCGCCGATCGCCACGCGGAATTCGGCGGCACTGGCAGGCAGATAGGCATCGATGAACGGCGGAAGTTGCCCGCGCGCCCGGTCGACCACGCCCATGAATTTGTCGAGGGAAGCCCCAGGGTTTTCCGCCTCGTGCAGCAGAAAACTGATGGCGCCGGCAAAGATCAACGCCAGCACACTCACCACTAATGTGCCCAGCAACGCCACCGCCAGCCAGCGCGCACGCCGGCCTTCGATCAGCCGCTGCAACTGCGGGGTGAGCATATTGACCAGTTCGAACACCAACAGACCGGCCAGCAGGCTGGGCAGCAGTCGCAACGGGATCACCAGCAGCAAACCACCAAAGATGATGACCCAACTGATTATCAGCAAGACTTGGCGTTGAGAAAACGTTGGCATACAGCCTCAAAACGAACGGCGTAAAAGGATTGGCAGTCTGCCAGCGTTCCGGTGACAGCACTAGGGATTGTGTGGGTCTGACCTTAGTGGGACTTTCAGTAATCTTTCAGGACTCATCGCGGGCAAGCCCGCTCCCACACGGTATCTGTGCTGAACAAAGAATGTGCAGACATTCGAGCCCCCTGTGGGAGCGGACTTGCCCGCGATGGGGCCAGTACCGTCACCGCAAATATCTCGCCCCCAGTCGATTATTTTTTCTTCAGACAGTCACTCATGAACGCCTTGCGCTCATCACCCTTGAGGGCTTTAGTCGCGGCATCGGCGTTGCAGGTTTTCATCTTTTGTTGCTGGGGAGTCATGGGTTTGGCGGCCTCCGCTGCCGGCGCCGCTTTGAGGCAGGTGCTCATGAAGGCCTTGCGTTCATCGCCCTTGAGGCTTTTGGCGGTGGCGTCGGCGTTGCAGGTGGTCATCTTGTTCTGTTGGTCAGTGGCGGCGAAACTCTGGGCGCACATCAGTACACCGATCATCAACAAAGGGACATGCAACATCTTCATGGAGTTTTCTCCTTGTTGCCGCAGCGAGGGGCGCGGCCTCGCTCTGCAGTGTAGACAACTCCTGTTACACCTTCATCGGCTCTCCAGCTGGCTGCGTCGATACTGCTCCGGCGTGCATCCGGACTGGCGTTGAAACATCGCGATAAACGCCGACCCAGTGCTGTAGCCCATATCGAAGGCGATTTCCTGGATGCTGCGATGGCTGTCCAGCGCTTCAATCGCCGCCAGAAAGCGCAACCGCTGGCGCCACTCGCCAAAACTCATGCCCAACTCGCGCACGAACTGGCGCGCCAGCGTGCGTTCACTGACATGGATTTGCGCGGCCCAGTCTGCAAGGGGGCGATGATCTCCAGGTTCGGCGTGCATGGCTTCCAGAATGCCGAGCAATCCCGGGCTGCTGGCGTAGGGCAAATAGCACTCATGCACCGGGGCCAGTTGCAGTTGATCCACCAGCACCTGAGCCAGACGTTTGTCGGCGTCGCACTCGGGAATCTTCACATCCCGCGTGGCGAAGTCCTTGAGAATCGCCTTCAGAATATCGCTGATCGCCAGGGTGCAGGCCTGTTGTGGCAGGTCACGACATAGCAGGGGTGCCAGACAGACCGCGCGGTAGTTGATCGGCTGATTGCTGCGGAAACTGTGCTCGACCTGCGGCGGCACCCACACCGCGTACTGCGGTGGCGACATGAAGCGGGTGCGGCCGATCTCCATGTGCATCACACCATTGGCCGAATACTCGAGGGTACCCCACGGATGACGGTGGGCCGAGGCGTACTCGTGGGAGTTGAAGTCGGCGTAGCGGAAATAGACCGGGGCCGGTAGCACGCTGAAATCCAGCAGATCGATGTGTTTACTGTTCATGCTGTCCGGAATCAGTGGCAGATTGTCTGGATCGCAGTATAGGCATTAATCCAGACAGGCGATAATCAGCCCTCATTAACGTTCTGGTTTTCCCCAATGCAATACGCGTATCCCCTGCTGGCCATTTTCATCTGGGCCGGCAACACCGTGATCACCAAAATGTCGGCTGGAGCGATTTTCCCCGCCGAGATTGGCTTCTATCGCTGGCTGCTGGCCGGGATTCTGTTCACGCCGTTCATGCTCAAACCGGTAATTGCCCATTGGCCGGCGATCCGCCCGAACCTGGGCAAGATCTTCATCCTCGGCGTGCTGGGCATGGCGGTCTATCAAAGCCTGGCGTATTTCGCCGCGACGCTGACCTCGGCCACAAACATGGGGATCATCCTGTCACTGATGCCGCTGATGTCACTGGCCATGGCCATCGTCAGCCTGGGCCAGCGCCTGACTGCCGGGGCGTTGGCCGGTGCGGTACTGTCGTTTGCCGGGGTGCTGGTGGTGATTTCCTCCGGCAGCCTCGGCGCCTTGCTGGATCACGGCGTCAATCTGGGCGACGCGATGATGCTGATCGCCACCCTGGCCTATGCGATCTACAGCACCCTGCTGAAAAAGTGGCAATTGCGCTTGCCGCCGCTGGTCTTGCTGTATTTGCAAGTACTGGTGGCGGTAGTCGTGTTGTTTCCGCTGTTTCTCACATCACCGAAAATCGGATTGACCCTGCAAAACATTCCGCTGGTGTTGTACGCCTGCCTGCTCGCTTCGATGATTGCGCCCCTGGCCTGGATGCAGGCGGTTATGCGCCTGGGGCCGAGCCGGACCACACTGTTTTTCAATCTGCTGCCGTTGATGACGGCACTGATTGCGACGGTGGTGCTGCACGAGCAATTGGCGATGTATCACCTGGTGGGTGGGGTCCTGACCTTGGCCGGGGTGATTGTTTCGGAGCGCTGGACCACCGTATTGCGCCGTAGGCCTTGCGCTGCCTGATCTGATGTCATTCGCGAGCAGGCTCTGTGGGCAACCGAGTCCAATGTGAGCGAGCCTGCTCGCGAAGAACGATGATTCGGTCGACCTGCTAAACCCCTGCCGCTTTCAACCGCGCCGCATGCTCGACAAACAACCGGACCGGTTGCGCGCCCTTGCCCACCAATCCCAGCGATTGATTGACGATGTCGAAGTGATCCAGCGGGTACTCATCACCAATCACCGTACCGAGATGCGAACTGTATCGCCCGACCATCCCGTCGCAATGCCCGACTTCGCGCACGAATGTTCTGGCAAACAAGCGGCAGCTTCGGTTAGTCCCATCAAACAGGTTGGACCCGCGATCGGTTTTCCCCGGTTGCAAGGTCCCGGACCAGGAGTAATAACGCACCCCGTTGACCACTTCAGGCCCCTGCCCGCCCCAGGTTAGCGGCAACCCCTGCGGATATTGCTGATTGAACAGCGCCACGCCTGCAGTAGTCAGCGATTGATGCGAGGCAGGGACATCCACTGGCAGTTTCGGCCCGCGATAACCGGTGTCCAGCAGGCTCATCAACGCGCCGATCAGCCGCAGCAAAACACCGAGCAGGCGACCCCTGGCGCTGTCTGCCGGGTAGTGTTTGTGCAGGTAGTCCGCCAGCTCCGAACCGTGATTGGGCCCGGCCACCGATGTGACCGAGGCGACTCGATCCGGGCGTTTGGCGGCGGCATAACGGGCGGTGAGCGAGCCCTGGCTATGGCCGATCAGGTTGACTTTCTCGGCACCGGTCTCCCGCACGATCTCTTCGATCCGCGCCAGCAATTGCTCACCGCGCACCTCGGTCGAGTTGAGCGGCGAGACCTGCACCGCAATCACCGTTGCCCCATCCCGGCGCAACGCCGAAACAATCCCGTACCAGTACGGATAGAGCAGCAGACGGATAAACCCGAGCATTCCCGGAACCAGAACCAACGGATAGCGCGTGGCCGAACCTTGCGACATGGGCAAACATCCTTGTGATCGGTGAGGTGAGGCAAGGCGCGATGCAAGACATCCGCCAAGCTTCGACATCGAAGGTGACAACTGGACGACCAGTCTATGACAACCGCCCTATTTCAACCCCACCACACCCGCCACAATCAACCCCACCGATACCATTTTAACGGCCGTCAGGCTTTCTCCGAGTAGCGCGAACCCTAGAAATACGGTGCCCAGTGAGCCAATGGCGGTCCAGATCGGATAAGCGATGCTCACCGGCAGCTCGCGCATGGCCAGGGTCAGGAAGTAAATCCCGCCCACCGCGGCGGCCACCGTGATCAGCGAGGGCCAAAGTCGAGTGAAGCCATCGGCGTACTTCATGCCCATGGCAAAGGTGACTTCGAACCCGGCGGCGATCAGCAAAAACAGCCAGGCCATCTAGAACTCCCTGGCCAGTGTGAGTAAACGCTGCTCGGCCTCGGCCGCGGAAATCTGGAAAGTGCGCTCGGCGGACTCTTCGCCCTCGGCAGCCACCACCGTGAAGTCGGTAATGCCAATGAAACCCAACGCCGTGCGCAGCAACGGATCGGCATGGTTCATGGCTTCCAGTTCACCACCCGGCCCGAAACCGAATCCGCCCCGACTGGTGACGATCAGGGCCTTTTTTCCCCGTACCAACGGTTCATATTGGGCGACGCCGTTGTCCAGGGTGTGATTGAAGGTCAAGCCAAGCCGTACGATTTGATCGATCCAGGCTTTCAGGCCGCTGGGCACGCTGAAGTTGTGCATCGGCGTGGAGATGACCAGCAAGTCATGGCCTAGCAGCTCGCCAACCAGTTCATCGCTGAACGCCAGATCGGCCTGCATCGACAGAGGTCGCGCCTCGGGTTCGGGATAAAACGCCGCGGCGACAAAGGCTTCATTGACCGGCGGAATGAGGCTCCTGCCGACTTCACGGCGGGTCACATGTGATTGCGGGTGGCTGGCCTGCCAGGCCGAAAGAAACACCTCAGCCAAGCGCCGGGAGTGAGAACGCTCGCCACGGGGGCTGGCGTGAACAGCTAGAATTTTTTTCATCTGATTCTCCTGAAGGATTAAACTCGATCTGCTTGTGCCTTGCAGACTGTGGCGCGAAGCCGTCCCTCTTCAAATGAACAAAAATCATTCTGGATGAATTAATTTCATTCATGGAGTTATTTATATGTTTGCCTCGCTGCCGCTCACTGCCCTGCGTGCCTTTGAATCCGCTGCACGCTTGTCGAGCTTCAAGGCTGCTGCTGAAGAGCTCTCGGTAACCCCAACCGCGGTTTCCCATCAGGTTCGTTCGCTGGAGAGCTGGCTCGGTGTGCCGCTGTTCGAGCGGCTGCCACGACAAGTGCGCCTTACCGCGCGCGGTGAACGGCTATTCCACAGCCTGCACGGCGCCTTGCTGGAAATTGCGCAAAGCGTCGACACCTTGCGTCCGCAACGCAGCGTTGCGAGCCTGACGATATCCACCACCGCCGCTTTCGCCGCCCTCTGGCTGGTGCCACGTCTTGGACGCTTTTACACCCGCCACCCCACGATCAGCCTGCGGCTCGACACTCATTGCGAGGTCATCGACTTGCATCAGGACGCCAGCGTCGATCTGGCAGTGCGCTACAGCCTCGATGACTATCCGAACCTTTATGGCCTGTGCCTGTTCGATGAATCCTTCGGTGTCTATGGCTCACCCGAACAAGTGGCCCTTGCCGGGCAGCGGGCACCCACGCTGATCAGCGTAAGCTGGCACAACTCCAGGCTCTATGCCCATGGCTGGGTTGCCTGGTGCGCGCAGTCCGGCGAAACCTGGCTGGCGGGGCAACCGGCGGTCCGGGAGTACGACGAAGAACATTACGCCCTCCAAGCCGCCATCGCCGGGCAAGGCCTGGTGCTGGCGAGCAATATTCTGGTATCCGAGAGTGTGTCCAGCGGCTTACTGGTGCCTTACCGGGGCGACATTCAGGTCAACGGGGCTGGGTACAGCGCTCTTTGCGTGCCGGGGCGCGAACGGCATCCGCCGGTCCGGGCGTTCTTTGCATGGTTGCAGGAAGAAGTCCGATTATCTGGCCTGGTGCCCGGATCGCAGGCTTTCCCCGCGCGCATTTCCCTGTAGCGCCTGGCGCAGCTGCAATCGTTTCCAATGCCAAAATACATAAAACTTTTTGCGTCCCTCATTACTCACACCTTAAGTAGCGATCACTTCCTCAGAAGGTGACGCAAAACGGATCAGCCTCCAGGAGATCGAGATGAGCGATATGCATTTGTCCGATGTAACCACCCTGCGCGAGCGTGCCCGCAAGAACGTCGAAAACGGCGCAGTGACCGAAAGCTACAGCGCCGACCGTGAAGAAGTCCTGCGCTTGCTCAACGAATCGCTGGCCACCGAGCTGGTCTGCGTGTTGCGCTACAAGCGCCACTACTTCATGGCCAACGGCCTGAAAGCCCACGTCGCCGCCGACGAATTTCTCGAACACGCGACCCAGGAAGCCCAACACGCCGACCGCCTGGCCGAACGCATCGTGCAGCTGGGCGGCGAACCCGAGTTCAACCCCGACCTGCTGTCGAAAAACTCCCACGCCCAGTACGTGGCCGGCAACTCGCTAAAGGAAATGGTCTACGAAGACCTGGTCGCCGAGCGCATCGCCATCGACAGCTACCGCGAGATCATTCAGTACATTGGCGAGCAAGACCCTACCACTCGGCGCATCTTCGAAGACATCCTGGCTCAGGAAGAAGAGCATGCGGATGACATGGCCGATATTCTGAAAGATCTATAACGAAAAAAGCAGCCTTATTGCGCATCAGTAACGCAGTAAGGCCGCTCCCATTCATGACAACAGAAAGCCAAAGAAACAAAAGCAAATCATTAAAAGTCCGACAACAAATTGTAACCCTGTCATTCCACATCACCGTACTGAATCCAGGCCGAGGCACGTAAGAAGTTGGGCTGGCGCGAAGCCCCAACTTCTTACAGGTAAAATAAGGGCATACCGTGCTCGGCAATAAACAACCAAAGAAACAGTTATCAAGAGAGATCAAGCACCTGCGAGCTCTCCTGCTTCAGGAAGCTTGCTTGCAATAATCTCTCGCATTCGACTTTTTTCATAACTCACTTTGTTTAGCACTCGCAGCGAAACGTCCACACTGACCTTGCCTGCAATATGTTCACTCATGAAATTCTGATTGAAAAAATCAAAATCAACCTCTTGAGTGGTGTCAAAGCGAACAAACACCGAGCAAATGACGGGCCCCTGCCCCACCAAACACAGCTGCAGGGCCAAACATGAAGCCTCATGAATGTCATTCACAGCCACCTTGACCACTGCATGCTCCCCAACCTGCGCGGCGAGCATCTCCGCGCTCGAGGCGAGTTCAATACTGCGCATCAGTCGCTCAAACTGCTCAGCTTGAGCTGAGCCTAAAGCATCCACCATTTGGGTTTTAATCAGATCTTTCACCACGATGACACTGCCTTCCATGGGCTCAAAATCATTACTCCTATTAGCCTTAAGCTCCCACTTCAAACGCCCCAAGGCATCATCGTAATCTTTATACCATTGCTGCGCTTGGGCAAACCTGTCAGCTTGTGAATTAGCATAGAGCCGAGAGAACAGCAGCGAGCTGATCACAGCTTCTTTCCAAGGATCAACAACATCGCTTGAAACGGACAACACATTACCCGCCACTACAACAACATCATCCTTGATCATATTGTTCTCCAAACTGCCTCTTTTAAAAACGGGCTGCTCATCCTGCAGCCAATAGCGCTTCCATCACTTGAGCTTGACACCCTTAAAAAATTCGTCCGAACTTATATCAAGGGCCTCCATGATTTGATCCTTCCTGCGCTCATGCATACGCAAATTGAGCTCCATGACAGTAGCTACTCTTTTCATTTTCAAATTTGAAAATTTCCACTTCCAAAACCAGGCGCCGCCCTGCGACGCTGAAAGATTGCAATCCACCGCCACGAAGGCAGCAACTGCTGTCCCTCCGGGGGTTTGCAGACAAGGGACGAGCCTGAAGTCTGCGTCGTTGCCGCTTTTGCTATTACGATCGAATAAAGTGACAAGCTCGTCATCGGATTTCATTTTGTCAAAGGCCTGCCCCAACATTGTCAGCATCGCCGGTGCGTTACGGCCAGCAACTGCCTTGACCAGATCCAGGACAATGGAATCCATTGTGACATTCGTTTGCTTGACCTCTTGCTCCTGATATTTGGAATTAGTCAGCGACCAGCCACAATGTTTCAATGCCTCAGCGTATTTCGTGTGCCATTCAACAGATGTCTTTTTCCGATCGGAGTATGAATCAGCATAGCGCTCTGCAAAATGGATACTGTCCGCCGCCGCACTCTTTTTTTCTTCGTCAAGATTGTCGGTAAACCCAATCGCTACCGGTGCATTATCACCTATTAGAAAATCAGATTTGGCAACTGCTTCACCGTTCAACGCGGCAAAGGATCTGATTTGGTTGCGTCTGTTAACCAGAGGGGCGAGTTGTGCGCCTGCAAAAAAAGCCATGCTCTCTTCAGCACTGGGTACTAAAATAGTCATATAAACTTCCATGTAAGTATTATTCGGGATCAGCCAGATGACCGACCGCTCCAACTTATCATCCCGAGCTGTACTTTCCACCGTTCATGCATGACAGGTTATTACCAAGCCCCCGATCATTACGCCTCTATGTTTAATATTTAAAAAATATTGATAGAACCCTGCGCCTGAGGCACTCAACAATCCACAATAACCGCTGATCGGCGACCTTGGAAATGCCTACTGCAACGATCCATAGCGAGCGATCGAGCTTGCTACAGATCATTGCTTGAGCTTTTTCAGCCTTTTACCGTTTTCGGTGCCTTGCCCGCTTTCATCTGCTCCAGCAACGGTGCGCACTGGTTAGGCTCGCCCCCGCTCGGTGCTATTAACGCCAGCAGTCCTGCCGCTGGCGCGGCAATGACACCCAGCGCAACCATCCCGGCGCCGCGCAGTAACAGCGGAACGGCTTTCACACCCGCATCCGGCTTGATGAACTTGCCGCGCACGTACAACGGCGAACGCAACGAGATCAAACGCCAACCCTTGGATTCCGGAGAAATGGTCAGGTCCAGTTGTTCAGTCGCCATATTCGCCGTGCCATCGATATAGATGATCGCGTTCTCGGTATCGAAGACGAACAGCCGCGTGGTTGCCAGACCGGTCTTGATGTCGAAATCGGCGGCCGCGCAGTTGATCTTCACTTCCTTGTCGCCGAAGATCTTGCCGACCACATAGTTGCCGACGTTCAGCCCGGCAAGCTCCATCAACTCGCGACTGATGGCGCCGTCATTGATCAGCATCTTCAGGTTGCCGTTGGCACTGCCCAGCAATTTGGCCACCGAGTTGCCACGCCCGGTGATGTCGGCGTCGCCATTGAGCTCACCGAAACTGGTTTTCATCGGTTCGAACGTCGGGAACAACTGCTTGAGCTTGAAGCCGCGTGCCGTGAGCTGTGCCCGGCCCTCCAACGGCTGGGTGCGACCGTTCAGACGAATCTGCGCATCCAGCTTGCCACCTGCCACACCAAAGCGCAGCGGTTCCAGGCTGAGCACGCCGTCGGTCAGCACCACATGGGTATAGAGGTCGTTGAACGGCAGTTTTTCGCTGTGGACGATGCGTTTGCCGGTGAATTCGACGTCGGCATCCATATCGCGCCAGCGCTCGGTCTTGAAGGCTTCGACCGGCAAGACTTTGTCCGCCGGTTGCTTGCTTTCGCCGCCACGGGCTTTTTGCTTGGCGTTCGAGTCGGCGCCGATCAATGGCGCCAGGTCGGCAAACAGCAACTGATTGGAAACCAGCGAGCCACTGAGTTTCGGCCGTGGCTGGCTGGCGACATAGGCCAGGCTGCCATTGATGTCGCTCGCGCCGATCTTGCCGTTGAACGCTTCGTAGCGGAACACGGCGCCACCAGGCTCATGCAGCTTGGCGATCAAATGACCGTCGGTGGCATAGGGTGGTGTATCCGGCAGGGTCACGCCGGTCAACGGGTAGAGATTGCCGAGGCTGGCACCGGCCAGTTTCAGCTGTAAGTCCAACGCACCGAGGTTCAGCGGATCGGTCAGGGTGCCAGCCAGCTCGACACTGGTGTCGGCGATCTTGACCTGGGCCTGGAGCGGAAACGGCCTGGCCGCATCCTGCAGGGCCAGCAGGCCGCCAATCTTGCCCTCGCCTGCCAGTTTCTGATTGTGGTATTGGCCTTTGACCTTCAGGGCGAACGCGTAATCCTGGGGGGTGGCGCCCTTCTCTTGCGCGGTTTTCGCCGCCTTGTCGCCGACGATATCGCTAAATGGAATCGGTTTGCCCAGCGGGTCGATGATCAGGTCAAGTTGTGTCTTGAGGCTCTGGTCGTCGAGGGTGACGTGGCCCTTGTCGAAGCCGATCGCGCCAATGTCCACCACCCAGTTCGAAGGCTCAGCGTCCGGATCCTTGGGATCGAACTTGAATGTCCAGTTGGCGCGGCCATCAGCCAGACGCTGCAGCTGGGCATCGGGTCCGGTGAGGTCGATGCGCGGGATCACCACGCGTTGGGCCAGCAAGGCCACAGGTGAAATGCGCAGTTCGACGCGCTTGAGGGTGACCATCTGCGGCTGCTTCGACCAGTCCGGGTTGCCCAGGCTCAGGTCCTCGGCCACTACATGCGGCCACGGCACCCACGCCCGCCAGCCACCTTCGTCGGGGTCGCGCTGCCAGATGACCGCCAGGTTGCCATTGATGGCGAACGGGCGGTGCAGCTCTTCAGACACTTTGGCATTGAGTGGAGGTTTGATCCGGTTCCAATCGAAGAACGCGATGACCAGAACCAGTACGGCCAGCAGAACAACCAGGCTGGCGACCGTCCAGAGAAGAATTTTACGAGTGCGCGTCATTGCACAGAGCTCCTGATACGACTGAGCGCCCTGACTGCGACGCACGTGTGAAACGTTAGGCCAGAACCGGCCTGCCCTGAAATCTACGACTGAAAAACCGGCCGCAGGTTTAATAGAAAGATTGATTCGCACACAAATAGCCGCTCGGTCGCGGGCTTACCCTCCCCTCCAGCGTTACCGCACACGCACGTTTGTGTGGCGGATGTGGGTCGAAAATACCCAAACCTGTGCAAAACGGTCCTTCGGAAACACCCGATCTAGAGCCTTCTTAGCGAACAATCAATTCCGTTGATTATTACCATTGCCTTTATGAACTTTTATATCGACTTATCGAGAGTAACATTGCCCTCGTACCCACTTTATCGCCCTCCTACGGAGCATCCAATCATGAAACGCCAATTACTGCTTAGCCTTACTCTCTCAATGCTGGCCAGCACTGCTTTTGCCCTGCCGGCTGCTGACCAGGCCACTCCGCAAGTCAAAACCAGCCACTCTGTGTTCAGTCAAACCATTGCCGAAGGTGGCAATGATCGCCTGAAAGAAAAAGGCCTGATCACTCAAGATGGCTCGGACCGCACCCCACAAGGCCAGACCCTGGCAGCTGACGGCTCCGACCGCACTCCACAAGGCCAGACCCTGGCTGCCGACGGTTCTGATCGCACTCCACAAGGTCAAACCCTGGCTGCCGACGGTTCCGATCGCACTCCACAAGGTCAAACCCTGGCTGAAGGTGGTGGTGACCGCGTCATCGAACGCAACAGCGCCTTGAGCTAAGCCCATGGTGGCCCTGAAAAAAAGCCCAATTCACGGATTGGGCTTTTGACGTTATGGCATTTCTCTTTATACACGCCGTACTTTCCCGCAAGATCCTCCGATAGACGTTCGACGCCGGCAAAGCCTATTTGCTAGAGTGCGCCGCTGTCCCTCTCCAGAAAAACACCCTTGCGATGCTGCCCCGCGCCGAACAGAAACAACAGACCCGCAACGCCCTGATGGACGCCGCCCGCCACTTGATGGAATGCGGCCGAGGATTCGGCAGCCTGAGCCTGCGCGAAGTGGCGAGGACCGCCGGCATCGTTCCTACCGGCTTCTACCGGCATTTCGCCGACATGGATGAACTGGGCCTGGTGCTGGTCAGCGAAGTCGGCCAGACCTTCCGCGAAACCATCCGCCTGGTGCGCCACAACGAGTTTGTCATGGGCGGCATCATCGACGCCTCCGTACGAATCTTTCTCGATGTGGTGTCGGCCAATCGTTCGCAATTCTTGTTTCTGGCCCGGGAGCAATACGGTGGCTCGCTGCCGGTGCGCCTGGCCATCGGTCGGTTGCGTGAAGACATCAGTTCGGACCTGGCCACTGATCTGTCGCTGATGCCGAAACTGCAACACCTCGATATCGCCGCGCTCAGCGTGATGGCCGATCTGATCGTCAAGAGCGTGTTTGCGACCTTGCCAGACATCATTGATCCGCCGACGCAGGCGCTGCCCGAACACCTGACACCGCAGGTGAAGATTACCCAGCAGTTGCGGTTCATCTTTATCGGGTTGAAGCATTGGCAGGGGCTCGGCAGTACCGAGTAGCTCCGACCAGGTGGCTCCGACCGTGTGTGGACGAGTTGAGCGTGCGCCGCAAATTGGTGCATCGCGCTCGTCCTCGCACCAAATTAATTCAGTTTTCTGCTTCACCGCCAAACGTCTTACAGGCTTCAACGCCTTTTTCCTACACATCGCTTCATTGGCAAGCCCCTTGCTCTAGCCTGACTATTGTTCATAGTTGGAAGCCTTCCGATGCTGGTGATTCATCGCAGAATCGACCCTCAACCTGTCTGGGCCGCTGAGTTGCACCTGACTTTCGAAGCCCGGAGCAAAAGCCGTCTGCGCTGTTTCAGTGCCGAGGGTGAAGACGTCGGATTGTTTTTGGAGCGCGGTCAACCGCCGCTGTATGACGGCGAATGTCTGCTAAGCGAAGACGGGCGCATCGTTCGCGTCCGCGCCCGAGCCGAACAATTGCTGCACGTCACCTGCGCCAATGCCTTCGAACTGACCCGCGCCGCCTATCACCTGGGCAACCGCCACGTCGCACTGCAAGTCGGGGATGGCTGGCTGCGTCTGCTCGATGACTATGTGCTCAAGGCCATGCTCGAACAACTGGGGGCCAGGGTCGAGGGCTGCGAGGCGCCGTTTCAGCCGGAACACGGTGCCTATGGCGGGGGCCATCACCATTCACGCCATGGTGACGAAGCGTTCAACTACCCGCCGAAGCTGCACCAGTTCGGCGTGCGTTCATGAATCCAGCCTGGGCCCTGCTGCGTCTGGCCAGTCCGCAATTGCCGATTGGTGGCTACAGCTATTCCCAAGGCCTGGAAATGGCTGTGGATAACGGCCGTGTCAATGATCCCGACAGTGCGCGACGCTGGATCAGCGATCAACTGCTGCTTAACCTGGCACGCTTTGAAGCGCCGCTACTGCTCGCCCATTGCACGGCTGCGGCCGAGGAAAACTGGGGCGAACTGCTACAGCGTTGTGAGGAGCATCGTGCGAGCCGGGAAACCCGCGAGCTGCACCAGGAAAGCCGGCAAATGGGCTATTCCCTGCAGCAACTGCTCAATGGCTTGCCGGAACTGGATGCTCCGGCCCGCGCCTTCCTCGAACAACACCCCGAACCGCACCTGGCCCTCGGTTGGGCGCTGGCCGCTCGCGCCTGGCACATCAGTGCGCAGGACGCGCTGGCGGCATGGCTCTGGAGCTGGCTGGAAAACCAACTGGCCGTGTTGATGAAAACCCTGCCCCTGGGCCAGCAAGCCGCGCAACGCCTGACCAGCGAACTGCTGCCATTGCTGCAACAGGCTCAGCAAAACACCACCCGAATCAACCCCGCACACTGTGGCAGCGCCGCTTTCGGCTTGTCGCTGGCGTGCATGGCCCATGAGCGCCAGTACAGCCGCCTGTTTCGTTCCTAGGGCCTTTTAATTTGGAGAATCATATGAACACACAACCTCTGCGTGTCGGCATCGGCGGCCCGGTCGGTTCCGGCAAAACCGCGCTGACCCTGGCCTTGTGCCTGGCGCTGCGCGACCGCTACAACCTGGCGGTGGTGACCAACGACATCTACACCCGCGAAGACGCCGACTTCCTGGTGCGCAACGAAGCCCTGGCGCCGGAGCGGATCATCGGAGTGGAAACTGGCGGCTGCCCGCATACGGCGATCCGCGAAGACGCTTCGATCAACCTGGAGGCCGTGGATCAACTGAACCGTCGCTTTCCCGGGTTGGACCTGATTCTGGTTGAGTCCGGAGGCGATAACCTCTCGGCGACGTTCAGCCCGGAACTGTCCGACCTGACCATTTACGTGATCGATGTGTCGGCTGGCGACAAGCTACCGCGCAAGGGCGGGCCGGGGATCTGCAAATCCGATCTGCTGGTGATCAATAAAATCGATCTTGCGCCGCTGGTAGGCGCGTCGCTGGAACTGATGGACAGCGACACCAAACGCATGCGTAACGGCAAGCCGTTTGTGTTCAGCAACCAGAAAACCGGCTTGGGACTGGAGGAAATAATCGCCTTCATCGAACGCCAGGGCCTGCTGACCGGGGCCTGATCTCGCTCAACTGTTATCAACAAGGAAGCTTATCCATGACACTTAAACGCATTCTGGGCGCCATGGCCCTGCTGCTGACTCCGGCCGTCGCATTCGCCCACCCGGGTCATGGCGATAACGGTTTGATCGCTGGTATCAGCCATCCGATCGCAGGCCTCGATCATTTGCTGGCGATGGTTGCAGTCGGGCTGTGGGCTGCGCAGCAGAAAGGCGCCGCGCGGTGGGTTCTGCCCTGCACATTCGTCGGCACCATGCTGATCGGTGGGCTCTTGGGCTTCGAAGGGCTGGCGCTGCCAGCGCTGGAAAGCGCGATTGCGGGATCCGTGTTGGCGTTGGGTCTGGCGGTAGCCCTGGGAGAGCGTCCGCCGTTGAGCCTGGCGGTGGGCGCGACCGCGGTGTTCGCGCTGTTCCATGGCGTGGCGCATGGGTTGGAGTTGCCGGACATGTCGAGTCCTTGGGCGTATGCGGCGGGGTTTGTAGTGGCGACTGCGGCATTGCATGCGGCGGGTTATGCGGTGGTGCGGGTGTTGCCTCAGGCGGCGGCACCGCTGGTTCGGCTGGTGGGTGCGGGTTCGGCGGCGACTGGGGCCTGGTTGCTGGCGGGCTGATTTTTTTATCGCCTGTGATGGCCTCTTCGCGAGCAAGCTCGCGAAGGCGGCCTGACAGACATCGCTCGGGCCGACCTCTCTGCTAACATGTCGCGCAATCAACCTGCCGTGACGACGCCAGCCAATGCCGCCAGTTTCCCGCTCCGCCTCCCAGCCTGAATTGACCGCACTGTTCGCCCGGGTGCAACAGCACTTTCTGGACGTGATCGTGCCGCTCTGGCAAGGACCCGGCTGGAACCCCGATATGGCGTTGCCGTACGAAGCACTGGACGCCAGTCATCTACCGCTGCCTCCTCAACGCTATCGGGCAATGGCCTGCGCGCGGCAGTTGTATCTGTTTTCAAGCCTGATCGGCCAGGTGCCGGCCGCCGAAGAGCGCGCCGCAGCGTTGTTCCACTCCTTGCAAACGCATTTTCACGACACCGAGCACGGCGGCTGGTTCTACAGCATCGACCCGCACGGAGCCCCGCTGGATCAGCGCAAAGACCTCTACACCCACGCATTCATCCTCTTCGCCTGCGCCCATTACTGGGACAAAGTTCGCGAACCGCAGGTGGAGTCGGTGCTCAACGCGGCACTGGCAACGATTGCGCAGCATTTCGCCACGGGTGACGGCCTGTACGAAGCCAGCCTTGATCGTGACTGGTCATCGCTCGACACCGGACCGCTGCAGAATCCTCTGATGCACCTGGCCGAAGCCTTCCTCGCCACGTTGTCGGTACGTGAAGACAACGCCGTGCAAGACGCGCTCGTTGATTTATGTACTGCCATGCACGAGCGTTTTATCGATCCGCACCACGATGTGTTGATGGAAAAACCGCTGGGGGCCGAGGCTAACTGGTTTGAACCGGGGCATCAGTTCGAATGGTATTTCCTGCTGGAGTCTTCGCCGTTACTGCACGGTTCGGCATTGCACACGTCACTGGAGCGCGCCTTCGCGTTCACCGAGCAACTGGGTGTCGATCGACAGACCGGCGCAGTGCGGGCGATGCTCACTCTGGAGGGACTTTCCAAGGATGCCACCCAACGAATCTGGGCTCAGGCCGAGTACCTGCGCGCCCTGACCCTGCGCCCGGGCAGCGAGAATGCGCTGCTACAGCAGTTACAGGCATTGCAGCAGCGCCATCTGCATGCAGAGGGCTGGTACGAGTGTCGGGATGAGCAGGGTGAAGTAAGTCGTCAGGATATGCCTTCGACCACGCCCTATCACTTGGCGACCTGTTATGGCGGATTGGCCGATTATCTTCGTTGAATGAGAAATCGCCTTCGCGGGCAAGCCACGCTCCCACAGGGTTTTGCGCCGTTCACATTGTAGTGAACCGGCACAAACCCTGTGGGAGCGTGGCTTGCCCGCGATTGGCGGTTACACGGTCTTATGCCCTGTCGCTATTACGCTCTATGGCAAACCCGCTCCAGGTCTGGCTCACCGGCATCAGCTCCAGGCTGTTGATGTTGATGTGCGCCGGGGCGTTGAGTACCCAGAAAATTGTTTCGGCGATGTCTTGTGGCTGGATCGGATCGGCACCGGCGTAGGTCGCGTTGTAACGCTCCTGGTCACCGGCGAAACGCACCAGTGAAAACTCGCTCTCGCACATGCCCGGCTCTATGTTGCTGACGCGCACGCCGGTCCCTTGCAGGTCGCAGCGCAGGTTCAGGGAGAACTGTTTGACGAACGCCTTGCTCGCGCCATACACATGGCTGCCCGGATACGGGTAGTTGCCGGCGACGGAGCCGAGGTTGACGATGCTGGCACCGCGACCATGGGCGATCAGGCGCGGCAACAGCAGGCGCGTGCTGTACATCAGGCCTTTGATGTTGGTGTCGACCATGGTGTCCCAATCGTCGAGATCGCATTTGGGCGCCGGGTCAACCCCCAGGGCCAGGCCCGCGTTGTTGATCAACCCGCGCAGTTTGGCGAACGAAGGCGGCAGATTGGCTATCGCCTCTTCCATGGCCTTGCGATCACGCACGTCGAGCACCAGGCCATGGACCTCGGTCTGTTTCGACAAGTCGGCGCACAGGGCATTGAGGCGCTCTTCACGACGGCCTGTCAGCACCAGTTTCCAGCCGGCGTCGGCAAAACGACGGGCACAGGCCTCACCAAAACCGGAGGTCGCGCCGGTAATAAACAGGGTGTTGGACATCGTGTTCTCCTTGCTTCGGCTGACAGACAGCCATTGGGATAGAAAATCAGCTGGCAGCATGCCCCGCCCCGCTCTCACCGGCAACCATTCCACGATCGCGATTCTGTGCAAAAAATGATCAACACGACGAACGCCTTACCCACTGTGGCTTGCAGCCATGTGCGCGCACCTTATCCACAGCCCCATCCACACATTCCGGGGGCAAGTGGAAAAGCTGAAAGCCGCTGTGTACAAGGCTTGGCGAGCAGTTTTGAAACTTTTTTGCTTGACCCTGGCTGTCCTGCCGTGCAGCCCCAAGGCATTTTGCACGATCCGGGGTAAAACCGACGATGGCGCCAAGCCAGTAAATACGGCCTCCAGCGGAGTCTTTCCAGAGTTTAACCACAGACTTATCCACAGGCTGACCGGGCACATTTCAACTTGTTTTTGCAGCCAACAAAAAGGTTGACAAAGTCGGGTCACCGTCCGAAAAAAACGCTTGATCAAAAAACAACCACAACCCTGCAGGCCACGTTTTCAAAGGCTTTCAGCCAGCTACTCCCACGTTATTCACAGCCAGCTCCACAGCAAACGGGGACAAGTCAAAACTGTGACAAAACAACTATTTGCAGCGGCTTTATGTCGCGCTTTGAGAGGTCGCGAATATTGTTTTCCACAATTTCGCTTTACCTTGTGACTTCCTTGATTTTCTCCTACGGGTTGACACTCCTAAAAGGGTGAACAGATTTACCGGGGCATAAAAAAAACGCCCTGAGTTCGTCAGGGCGTTTTTTGGTTACTCAACGGTTCAGTGCCCGCCGAGATAAGCGTTACGCACCTCCTCGTTGACCAGCAGCTCCTTGCCGGTGCCTGTGATGCGGATCTCGCCGTTGACCATCACGTAGGCCCGGTCCGACAGCTTGAGGGCGTGGTTGGCGTTCTGCTCGACCAGGAAGATGGTCATGCCGGTCTTCGCCAGCTCCCGCAGGGTGGCGAAAATCTGCTTCACCACGATCGGCGCCAGCCCCAGGCTCGGTTCATCGAGCAACAGCAGTTTCGGCCGGCTCATCAGCGCCCGGGCGATGGCCAGCATTTGCTGCTCGCCACCAGACATGGTCATGGCCCGCTGGGTACGACGCTCCTTGAGCCGTGGAAACAGCTCGAACATGCGCTGCATGTCTTCGGTGGCGTACTTGTCACCGATCGGGATGGTGCCCATCAGCAGGTTTTCCTCGACTGTCATGTCGGGGAATACCCGCCGACCTTCCGGCGACTGGGCAATGCCGTGGGAGGCGATGTAGTGGGACGATTTGTGGGTGATGTCCACCCCTTGATAGACGATCGCCCCGCTTGCCGCCCGTGGCTGACCGAAAATCGACATCAGCAGCGTCGATTTGCCGGCGCCGTTGGAGCCAATCAGGCTGACGGTTTCCCCTTCGTTGATGTGCAGCGAGACTTTCTTCAGGGCCTGGATCGGCCCGTAGAACACGTCCAGTTCCTTGAGCTCGAGGATGGGTTGGGTCATACCACCTCCTCTTCGTCGGCGCCCAGGTAGGCGGCAATCACCTTGGGATCGTTGCGAATGGCCTCGGGCCCGCCCTCGGCAATGACGATGCCGTGGTCCAGCACCACAATGTGATCGGAAATGCTCATGACCATGCCCATATCGTGTTCGATCAGCACCACGGTCAGATCGTGCTCGTCGCGCAGCAGCCGGATCATCGCGCTCAGCGCTTCGGTTTCCTGAGGGTTGAGACCGGCAGCCGGTTCGTCGAGGCAGATGATCTGCGGCCGGGTGCACATGGCCCGGGCGATTTCCAGGCGGCGTTGCTGGCCGTAGGACAGCTCGCCGGCCAGACGGTTGGCGCAGTCCACCAGGTCCACCACTTCCAGCCAGTAGAACGCGTGGTCCAGTGCATCGCTTTCGGCCTTGCGATAGCCCTTGGTGTTGAGGATACCGGCCAGCAGGTTGCGATTGACCCACATGTGCTGGGCGACCAGCAGGTTTTCCAGCACCGACATTTCCTTGAACAGGCGAATGTTCTGGAACGTGCGCGCCAGACCCGCCCGGTTAACCAGGTGGGTGCCGCCGAACATCTTGTAGCGCAGCCGGTTGATGAAGTTTTTCGGGGAAACGAAATCGACGGCTTTGAACGATTCGCCCAGCAGCTGGATCACGTTGGTTCGCTTGCCACGGGTATTGAGTTCGATCCTGCCGCCGGAGGCTTTGTAGAACCCGGTCAGGCAGTTGAACACGGTGGTCTTGCCGGCGCCATTGGGGCCGATCAGGGCAAAGATCGAGTTGCGGTGCACCTTCAGGCTGACATCGCTCAACGCCTTGATGCCGCCGAAGTGCATCATCAGCTTCTCGACCGAGAGTACGACTTCGCTCATGGCGCTACTCCTTTACGTGGCGTCACACCGGTACGACTGATCCGAATCAGGCCGCGCGGTCGCCATATCATCATCAACACCATCAGGATGCCGAACAGCAATACGCGGTATTCGGCGAAGCCGCGCAACAGTTCCGGGGCCACGGTCAGCACGAATGCGGCGATGACCACGCCGATGGTCGAGCCCATGCCGCCAAGTACCACGATGGCGAGGATCAGTGCCGATTCAAAGAAGGTGAACGAGGTCGGGTTGACGAAACCTTGATAAGTGGCGAAGAACACGCCAGCCAGACCAGCCGTCGATGCGCCGATGGTGAACGCCGAAAGCTTGACCAGCACGTGGTTCAGGCCCATGGAGCGGCAAGCGATTTCGTCTTCGCGCAAGGCTTCCCAGGCGCGGCCGACCGGCATGCGGGTCAAGCGATGCTTGACGTACAGCACGGCCAGCACCACCAGGAACAACACCGCATAAATGAAGTAGTACTTCACGTCCGGGTTATAGGCGATGCCGAAAAACTCATGGAACGGAACGCCCCCCTCCTTCGCTCGCTTACCGAACTCGAGGCCGAAGAAGGTCGGCAACGGCGCCGCCATGCCGTTCGGGCCACCGGTCAGGGACAGCCAGTTGTTAAGGATCAGCCGGATGATTTCACCAAAGCCCAGGGTCACGATTGCCAGGTAGTCACCGTGCAGTCGCAGCACCGGGAAACCCAGGATGCAACCGGCCAGGCCAGCCGTGATCGCCGCCAGCGGCAGCACCGTCCAGAAACCGAGCCCCAGGTATTGATAACCGAGCGCCAGTCCATAGGCACCGATGGCGTAGAACGCCACATAACCCAGGTCGAGCAGGCCGGCGAGGCCGACCACGATGTTCAGCCCCAAGCCCAACAGCACGTAGATCAGCCCGAGGATGACCACGCCCAGCAGGTAGGAGTTGGAGAAAAACGGGAACACCACGGCGACGACGATCACCACCGGAATGATCCAGCGCAACCGAGTCTTGTAGTCCGGCGGCAGTACATGCACCCCGGAGCCGGTGCTTTCGAAACCTTCGAGAATTTTCAAGCCCTTGGGGGTTTGCAGGAACAGGCTCAGGGCAAAGCGGCCCGCCATGACGATGGCGACAATCCATGCCACCCGGGTCGTTTCCAGGTTGAAGCCGTAGCCGTCCAGGACCACGCCGACAATCGGGCCGAACACAATCAGGGCCACCAGGCCGGCGAGAATCGCGTCAACCAGGCTTCTTTTGAGATCAATGGTTTTTTTAGTGGTTGAAGACATCGCTTACACCTTCGACACAAGAGGACGGCCGAGCAGGCCTTGGGGCCGAAAGACCAGAACGAGAACGAGCAGCGAGAAGCTGAAGACGTCTTTGTAGTCCGAGTTGACCAATCCGGAGAACAGCGACTCGGAGATCCCGAGAATGATCCCGCCGAGCATTGCCCCGGGCAACGAGCCGATCCCGCCCAGCACCGCGGCGGTGAACGCCTTGATGCCGATGATGAAGCCCGCGTAGAAGTCGAATGTGCCGTAGTTCATAGTGATCAGCACGCCGGCCAGGGCCGCCATCGCGGCACCGATGATGAACACGTAGGAAATCACGCGATCGGTGTTGATCCCCAGGATCGAGGCCATCTTGCGGTCTTGCTGGGTGGCGCGGCACATGCGGCCGAGCTTGGTGTACTTGATGATGTAGGTCAGCAGGGCCATCCCGGCAAACGCTGCGACCAGAATGAAGATCTTGGTGTAGGTGAGCTGAACGAAGCCGGTCCCGACTTCAACTCGCCATGCACCGGTGAGCAGTGTCGGCACGCCTTGTTGACG
Organism: Pseudomonas sp. VI4.1; assembly: GCF_002029345.1. Lineage (NCBI taxonomy): Bacteria > Pseudomonadati > Pseudomonadota > Gammaproteobacteria > Pseudomonadales > Pseudomonadaceae > Pseudomonas > Pseudomonas sp. VI4.1. The sequence continues at coordinate 50,386 of NZ_MULM01000184.1, read as the reverse complement.
GGCGCCCTGGGCGATCTGTGCATAGTTCTGCAGGATCAGGGAAATACCGATGGCGCTGATCAGCGGGGCCAGTCGGGTAGAGTTGCGCAGCGGTTTATAGGCGACGCGCTCGATGACCCAGCCATACACCGCCGTGACGATGATGGTGAAGATCAGTGTGCCGAGCATCAGCAGGGGGAAGGATTCGATACCGAAGTATGCCAGCAGAGCCAGACTGATTGCCGCGAGGTAAGCGGAAATCATGTAAACCTCGCCGTGGGCGAAGTTGATCATGCCGATGATGCCATAGACCATTGTGTAGCCGATGGCGATCAGGCCATAGACCGACCCGAGGGTCAGGCCGTTGACCAGTTGCTGCAGGAAAATACCATCCATAACGCAATCTCACGCATTTGAGAGACTGCACAGAAGCCAGGTGCGACGGGCTGGGGTTCAGCCACCCGTACAACAGGGTTGTGTGCAGCTCTACGAGAAAAGACAGGTACTGCACGGACATGTTCTTTGATTGCCAGGCGCACCAGGCGCCGGGCAATCAGCAGGTCATATCACTTCTGTTTTTCCAGCTGGTGGTATTTGCCGTCCTTATCCCACTGGTAAACCACGTAGTCGGAGACTTTCAGGTCGCCCTTGGCGTCCCAGGTCTTCTCGCCCATCACGGTCTTGACCGGGTTTTTCTTCAGCCACTCGGCGGCTTTCTCGCCACTGTTGGATTTGGCGCCATTGAAGGCCGCGGCCAGCGTCTGGACTGAAGCATAGGCGTACAAGGTGTAGCCTTCAGGCTCGGTGCCCTTCTTGCGGAACTCATCCACTACGGTCTTGCTTTCTGGCAGCAGGCGCGGGTCGGCGCCGAAGGTCATCAGCACGCCGTCGACGAATTGCGGACCGCCAGCGGTGGTCACCAGTTCGTCGGTCACGATGCCATCGTCGGACATGAACTTGACGTCTTTGAGACCTTGCTCACGCAGTTGGCGCACCAGGGGACCGGCTTCCGGGTGCAGGCCACCGAAGTAGACGACGTCGGCGCCAGCGCCGCGGATCTTGGTGACGATGGTGCTGAAGTCTTTTTCGCCACGGGTCAGGCCTTCGTACAACACCGGCTTCACGCCGCGTTTTTCCAGCTGGGCCTTGGTAGCGTCCGCCAGGCCTTGGCCGTAGGTATCCTTGTCGTGCAGGACCACGACTTTCTTGCCCTTGAGCACGTCGACGATGTAGTCGCCCGCCACGATGCCTTGCTGGTCGTCACGCCCGCACATACGGAACATGGCACTCAGGCCGCGCTCGGTAACCGCCGGGTTGGTGGAGCCGGGAGTGATCGCAATAATGCCCGCTTCATCGTAGATCTCGGAAGCCGGAATGGTCGACGAAGAGCAGAAGTGACCGACCACGCCAACGACTTTCTGGTTGGTCAGGTCCTTGGCGACCGTCACAGCCTGTTTCGGTTCGCAGGCGTCATCGCCCTTGACCAGGACGATTTTTTCCCCGTTGACGCCGCCCGCCGCGTTGACCGCATCGGCCGCCGCTTGTGCACCCTTCATGTACTGCTCGCCAAATGCCGCGTTGGCACCTGTCATTGGACCCGCCACACCAATTTTTACGTCAGCCTGTGCAAACGCAGAAACACCCAACGCAGCTGCCACTGCGAGGGCCAGAAAGCCTTTCTTGTAAAACGTCTGGGACATGAGGTGGTGCTCCATGGTTTTTTTTAGTTGGCACTGCGACTTCTCTGAATGCTCAGAGCAAGGGCCGTGCCATCGGTTTTTTATTCTGGGAAAAGTCGCTACCTTATTGTTCTTACGACTGTTTCGAGCCCATTTTCATTGGGCGTGCAACCATCTAAACCGCGGAAGGTGAAACCATTTATTTTTTAAGGCGCAACCCGCATGCGCCATCATTGCAACCGCGGTGCCAAACGACGTGCAACCTGCCTGTAACAACGTGCGTCACCGAAGTGCACACTGCTGGTGCGGGACTGCTACAAACCCGCACCACTACAGGCTAGTCGTTACCCGTAAAAGCGCCGCTTTCAGCAACATATTTCAACAATCAAATAACGATCCGCAGGCACTGGCCTGCGTGATACAGCGAAAAACCGGCTTCGTATAAACAGCTGCGCAATCCGGCCGCTGCCAATGGCTGCATGGGGGCGAAGGGAATCGGCAAAGCTTGAGGATTTCCGTTACACAAATAGTCGGCAAAGGCTTTGCCGACCACGGTGCCGGTCGTCACGCCCCGGCCGTTGTAACCGGTGACTGCCACTAGACCGGGCGCGGGTTCGAACAATCGCATTAGATGGTCAGGCGTGAACGCGATGCAACCGGTCCAGGTGCACTCCCACTCCACCGGTTTCAAGTAAGGGAAGTAGTGCTGCTGAACCCGGTCGGCCCAGGCCTTGAGGAACCAGGTCGGCTTCTTGTTGCCGTTCCCCAGACTGCCAAGCAGCAAGCGTCCGTCTTTATCCCGACGAATGCTGCTGAGGACCTGGCGGGTATCCCAGGAACCCTGGCCGCCGGGCAGGATTTGCTGCGCAGCCTCTTCGGTGAGCGGGACCGAGGCCACTTGATAGTAATAACCGGGGAAGAAATTGCGCCGCAACTCCGTCCAGTCGCCTTCGGTGTAAGCGTTGGAGGCGATGACCACTTGCTCGGCCAGCACCGAACCCTGCGCCGTTTGCACCGACCAGCGTTGGCCCTGACGTTCGAGTCGGGTCACCGGGGAATGATCGAACAGCTGACCGCCCAGGCTGATAGCCGCTTTGGCCAGACCTGTCGTATAAGCCATCGGGTTGATCGTGCCCGCACGTCGATCAAGCAGCGCAGCGGCAATCTTTTTGGTGCCCGTTGCTTGTTCGCACGCCTGCCCGGTCAGCAGTTCGACCGGCGCTCCGCGACGTTTCCATTGTTGCTCACGACTGCGCAGATCCTCTTCGCCACGGGCGTTGTGCGCCATGTGCAGCGTGCCTTCGCGGCGCAGTTGGCAATCGATGTGGTATTTGTCGACCAGGCTGAACACCAGGGACGGCGCCGCACCGAGCATGCGATTGAGCTGACTGCCCACTGCTTCGCCAAACCCTTCTTCGATCTCGTCCGGTGGAATCCACATCCCGGCGTTGACCAGACCGACATTGCGCCCGGAACCACCATGACCGGCACGATGGGCTTCCAGCACGCAGACACTTTTACCTTGTTCCAGCAAATGCACCGCCGCCGACAGACCGGTGAAACCGGCGCCGATGACGCAGACATCCACTTTCACTTCGCCCTTGAGCGCCGTATTGTCCGGCCTTTGCGGCGTCAGTTTTTCCCACAGACACTCTTCGCGTAACGGCATTGCCAGACTCCAACAGAAACCTAACAAACAAACAAACAAACAACCTTCGCTGGCAAGCCAGCGCCTACAGGTTATATGCCGTGACACAAACCATGTAGGAGCTGGCTTGCCAGCGAAAGGGCCCGTCAGTCGAACGTAATGCCCTGAGCCAACGGCAACTCCAGCGAATAGTTCACGGTGTTGGTCTGACGGCGCATGTACCCGCGCCATGCATCGGAGCCCGATTCACGACCACCGCCGGTTTCTTTTTCGCCACCGAACGCGCCGCCGATTTCCGCGCCGCTCGGGCCGATATTGACGTTGGCGATGCCGCAGTCGCTGCCCACGGCCGACATGAACTGTTCGGCTTCACGCACGTCAGTGGTGAAGATGCATGACGACAGGCCCTGTGGCACGGCGTTGTTCAGGCGCAGTGCTTCGTCGAAATCGTTGTAACCAACCACGTACAGGATCGGTGCGAAGGTTTCGCTGCACACCACATCGCTCTGCTCCGGCATTTCAACGATCGCTGGCGAGACGTAATAGGCATCAGGGAATTTATCTTCCAGTTGACGCTTGCCGCCGAATACCCGGCCACCTTCGCTCAACGCTTGCTCCAGTGCGTCCTGCATGTTTTCGAAACTGTGCTTGTCGATCAGTGGACCGACCAGGTTGCCTTCCAGCGGATGACCGATACGCACTTTGGAATACGCGGCCTTGAGGCGGGTGACGATTTCTTCCTTCACCGATTCATGGGCAATCAGGCGACGCAGCGTGGTGCAACGCTGGCCCGCGGTGCCAACAGCGCTGAACAGGATCGCACGCACGGCCATGTCCAGGTCGGCGCTTGGGCCGAGGATCATCGCGTTGTTGCCGCCCAGTTCGAGAATACTGCGGGCAAAGCGTGCGGCGATCTTCGGTGCCACTTCGCGACCCATGCGGGTGCTGCCGGTGGCGCTGACCAGCGCAACACGCGGGTCATCGACCAGGGCTTCACCGGCATCACGGCCGCCGATGATGACTTGGCTCAGGTGCGGTGGCGCGTCGCTGAAGTTTTTCAGGACCCGGTCGAACAGCGCCTGGCAGGCCAGGGCGGTCAGTGGGGTTTTTTCCGACGGTTTCCAGATCACCGGGTTACCACAGACCAGCGCCAGCGTGGTGTTCCAGGCCCAGACCGCGACCGGGAAATTGAACGCGCTGATCACACCGACAACGCCCAGCGGATGCCAGGTTTCACGCATATGGTGGCCAGGGCGCTCGGAGGCGATGGTCAAGCCGTACAGCTGACGGGAAAGACCCACGGCGAAGTCGCAAATGTCGATCATTTCCTGAACTTCACCCAGGCCTTCCTGGGTGATCTTCCCGGCTTCCCAGGACACCAGCTCGCCGAGGTCGGCCTTGTATTCACGCAGGATATCGCCCAGCTGACGCACCAGTTCGCCACGGCGCGGCGCCGGGACTTTGCGCCACAGTTCGAACGCATGATCTGCGCGACTGATGTGCTGCTCGACTTCGGCGGCGCCTTCCCAGTTCACGGCGGCGATCCGGCTGCCATCGATGGGCGAATGCACCGGCACTTTGCCGTTCTGATACAGGGCCGGGTTCACACCAAGACGATCAAGCAATGCGGCAACCATGGGTTACTCCTCAAGCAAAAAACAGAATGTGGGCAGCCGGAAAATCACGACTGATCAGACCTGTAGTTTTAGCGCCCCCGAGGTTACTCAACAAACGACCTTTAAGAGAGATATCATTCCGTTTATTCATGCTGTGCATTGCTGGCAATAAGAGACAAGAAGAAAGGACCGCCCATGCTGAACAAACGCTATCTGCCGTCGATCACCGCCCTGCAGTGTTTCGAGGCTGTGACCCGGCATTTGAGTTTCACCCGGGCCGCCGAAGAGCTGAACCTGACCCAGAGCGCGGTGAGCAAACAAGTCGCACAACTCGAAGAATTGTTGCAGCACCTGCTGTTCCGTCGAGTGCGCCGCCGTCTGCAAATGACCCCGGCCGGAGATTTGTACCTGGTAGAGGTGCGAAAAATCCTCACACAGGTCGAGATGTCGACCCATTACCTGCGTTCCTACGGTGGCGAAACCGAAGTCCTGCGCGTCTCCACGCCCCCGACCTTCGGCGCACGTTGGCTGGTGCCACGCTTGAAAGGCTGGCGCCTGCGCCACCCATCGATCCACCTGGACCTGTGCAGCGAACAGGAAGCCGACGATCTGTTGCAGGGTCGCAGCGACCTGGCCTTCTATTTTGGCCAGGGTTCGCGCCCCGGCACCGAATGCCTGAAGCTGTTCAGCGAAGAGCTTGTTCCTGTGTGTGCACCGGGCAGCCTGCCGGATACGCCGTTCACCGATCCTACGCAACTCGCTGACCTGGTCCTGCTGCAAAACGCTTCACGCCCCCAGGCCTGGCATGACTGGTTCGACAGCCAGGGCTACCACACCGAGCACAGTTACCACGGCCCACGGTTCGAAACCTTCTACATGTGCATCCGCGCCGCCCAGGTCGGCTGCGGCGTGGCGCTGTTGCCGAAGTTTCTGGTGGAAGAGGAATTGGCCGACGGTAAACTGGTCATACCCTGGCAGCATGCGATGCCCAGCACCGACGCCTATTACCTGGCGTACCCGGAGCATGCGGCGGAAGTGCCGAAAGTGCGAGATTTTGTGAAGTGGATGCTGGAGCAGATTGATAGTCCCGTCGTGCCGACTATATAGGGCTGCCCCAATCCCTGTAGGAGCGGGCTTGCCCGCGAATCGGCCGGCACATCCAACATAAATGTTGACGGGTAGATCGCTTTCGCGGGCAAGCCCGCTCCTACAGGGATCTGCTGCGGTCTAAAAAAACGCTGGCAATCTTCACCACCGATATGCGCCACTAGCCCCATTCATTGAAACAGCTGCAACGTCGCTGCCACGGGCCGCGGCCAGCCTGGAGAACCCCCGTTATGAGCGAGAGTGTGTTTGCCGATCGTATCGTGCAGAACCTGCTCGACACCGACTTCTACAAACTGACGATGATGCAGGCGGTGCTGCACAACTACCCCAACGTGGAAGTCGAATGGGAGTTCCGTTGCCGCAACAGTGAGGATCTGCGCCCGTACCTGGCGGAGATCCGCTTCCAGATCGAGCGACTGGCCGAGCTGAGCCTGAGTGCCGACCAGTTGGGTTTCATGGAGCGCATCAGCTTCATGAAACCGGATTTCCTGCGCTTTCTCGGCTTGTTTCGCTTCAACTTGCGCTACGTCCATACCGGGATCGAAAACGGCGAGCTGTTCATTCGCCTGCGCGGGCCATGGCTGCACGTGATTCTGTTCGAAGTGCCGCTGCTGGCGATTGTCAGCGAAGTGCGCAACCGCTATCGCTACCGGGAAATCGTCCTGGAGCAGGCGCGCGAGCAGCTCTATCGCAAGTTCGACTGGCTGACCGCCAATGCCGGCAGCGATGAATTATCCGAATTGCAGGTTGCCGATTTCGGTACTCGCCGGCGCTTCTCGTTTCGCGTACAGGAAGAAGTGGTGAACGTGCTCAAGCACGATTTCCCCGGGCGCTTCGTCGGCACCAGTAACGTGCACCTGGCGCGTGAGCTGGACATAAAGCCGCTGGGCACCATGGCCCACGAGTGGATCATGGCCCATCAGCAACTCGGCCCGCGCCTGATCGACAGCCAGATCGCCGCCCTCGATTGCTGGGTCCGCGAATATCGGGGCTTGCTCGGGATCGCCCTGACCGACTGCATCACCACCGATGCCTTCCTCAGTGATTTCGACCTCTATTTCGCCAAACTCTTCGACGGCTTGCGCCACGATTCCGGTGATCCGGTGCTCTGGGCGGAAAAAGCCATCGCTCGCTATCACCAGCTTGGCATCGACCCGATGAGCAAGACGCTGGTGTTCTCCGACAGCCTGACGCTGCCCAAGGCCCTGGAGATTTTCCGGGCGCTGCGGGGTCGGATCAATGTCAGCTTCGGTATCGGCACCAACCTGACGTGCGATATTCCGGGTGTCGAACCGATGAGCATCGTGCTTAAAATGACCGCCTGCAACGGCCAGCCGGTGGCAAAGATCTCCGACGAGCCGGGCAAGACGCATTGCAAAGACCCGAATTTCGTCGCCTATTTGCGACACGTTTTCCAAGTACCTGCCGCCCTTTCCAGCACATCAAGTCTACCTAGCAAGGAGTGAATTCATGCAAGCCGTACAGCGTGAGATTGCTGAGCAGCTCAAGGTTCAACCGCCGTTCGCCGACCAGGCCGCCCTTGAGGCCGAAGTCGCCCGACGGATCACCTTCATCCAGGATTGCCTGGTCAATTCCGGGCTCAAGACCCTGGTGCTCGGCATCAGTGGTGGCGTCGACTCCCTGACTGCCGGCCTGCTGGCCCAACACGCCATGCGCGAGTTGCGCACACGCACAGGTGACGATAGCTACAAGTTCATCGCCGTGCGCTTGCCCTACGAAACCCAGTTCGACGAGCACGACGCCAAGGCCTCGGTGGACTTCATTGCCCCGGACGAGCGTCACACGGTCAACATCGGTCCGGCGGTCAAAGCCCTGGCCAGTGAAGTGGCAGCGTTCGAAGGCAAGCAGGCGGTATCGGTGGATTTCGTGCTCGGCAATACCAAGGCGCGGATGCGCATGGTTGCCCAATACACCATTGCCGGCGCAGCGCATGGGCTGGTGATCGGCACCGACCACGCGGCGGAAGCGGTGATGGGCTTTTTTACCAAGTTTGGTGACGGCGCGTGTGACCTCGCACCGCTGAGCGGCCTGGTGAAGAATCAGGTCCGGGACATCGCCCGCAGCTTCGGCGCGCCGGAGTCGTTGGTGGAAAAAATCCCGACCGCCGACCTTGAGGACTTGTCGCCGGGCAAACCGGATGAAGCGTCCCACGGCGTGACCTATGCCGAGATCGATGCATTCCTGCACGGCGAGCCGGTGCGTGAGGAAGCGTTCAAGATCATCTGCGATACGTTTAAAAAGACCCATCACAAGCGCGTGATGCCGTTCGCACCGTAAGCCGTAAATAAGTTGGCGTCTGTTCCGGCGCCGAAGAACGATGACTCGGTCTATCGTCAGGCACAAAAAAGCGTCCCGAGCGGACGCTTTTTTTATGACTCGATACGCTTATTTCAGGGTAACAGTCCCTTTCATCATCGAGATATGGCCCGGGAATGAGCAGAAGAACCCGTACTTCTCACCAGCAGCCAGCTTGGACACATCGAAGGTCACCGAGTCGGTTTCCTTGGCGCCGATGATTTTGGTGTGAGCGATGATGCGCGCGTCACCTTCCGGCAGGTAGTTCTTCTCGATGCCTGCGGCCAGGCCCGCGGTGGCGATCGGCTGCATATCAGCCTCTTTGCTCAGCACCCAGTTATGACCCATGACGTTTTTCGGCAGGTTGCCGGAGTGTTTCAGCTCCACGGTGAACGTCTTGCAGCTCTTGTCGATGCTGATGTCCTTGGTATCGAAGGACATCTGGTCAGTCGAGTCGACAGTGACCTTGCACTCGGCAGCCATCAATTGGCTGCTGGCCAGTGTCAACAGGGATACCGCAACAAGTTTGGCAAACATGGTGAATCTCCAAGGCAGGGTTAACAAAGTGCGAATGGACAGAAGACTGCCTGAAAACTTCGCAAGTTCCTATGACCTGAATCAAAAATTGTATACAACTTTCGGGCTATGACACCTATCGAGACAATCTACCAGCCAGCGGTCAAGGACGGTCCTATCATCAGGTCGTCATCATTCTGGAGCGCCTGACATGTCCCTCAATAGCCTGTTGTGCAGTTTGCTTGCCGCCTATGCCTGTGGCGCCAGCGGCACCTGTGAAACACCCAAACGCGACGTTTAGACCTTGGACTGGCGCTTGCCTGCCTTTACTCTGTGGCCATCTGACCATGGAGCAAGGCATGTCTTTAGCGTCTGTTTGTGTATTTTGCGGTGCCAGTACCGGCACCAACCCGGCTTATCGTGAAGCGGCTGTCGCCCTGGGGCGGGCATTGGCCGAGCGCAAGCTGACCCTGGTCTATGGCGGTGGCGCCGTCGGGCTGATGGGCATCGTCGCCGATGCTGCGCTGGCGGCCGGTGGTGAAGTGATCGGGATCATCCCGCAAAGCCTCAAGGACAAGGAAATCGGCCACAGCGGCCTGACTCGCCTGGAAGTGGTCGACGGCATGCATGCGCGCAAGGCGCGGATGGCCGAGCTCAGCGACGCTTTTATCGCCCTGCCCGGCGGCCTGGGCACGCTTGAGGAATTGTTCGAAGTCTGGACCTGGGGCCAACTCGGCTACCACGGCAAACCGCTGGGGCTGCTGGAAGTGAACGGTTTCTACAGCAAATTGACCGGTTTTCTTGATCATATCGTCGGCGAAGGCTTCGTTCGCGAGGCGCACCGTGACATGCTGCAAGTGAGCGAATCGCCGCAAACCCTGCTCGATGCCCTGGATGCCTGGCAGCCGACAGTGGTGCCAAAGTGGACAGAGCAAAAACCCAGCTAACGGCTCGGCATCGATACAAGGCAGAATACGCGCCGCTCAACCTCACCTTCGACCCCAGAGGATCGCCCATGGCTAAACCCAATTATTCCTTCGCCAAACGTCAGAGAGACTTGGCCAAGGAGCAGAAGAAAGAGGAAAAGCTTCAGCGCAAGAAAGCTACCGCTGAAGAAGAAGCAGCAGCACTGAACCCGGATGCCGAAGGCGAAGTGGCTACAGACGAAACTGAAACACCGAAAGATCAGGCGCCCGACGCCTGAGACCCTCAGGGCCCGATGATCTGATCAGGCCCACCGGATCTGTGTCCAGGGTTGGCAGCGCCGCTGCTGACCCTCACAGCTCAATCTGAAATACCCCACATTCCCCTGTAGGAGCGAGCTTGCTCGCGATGGTCGTCAACGATAACGCCATACGCCTGACGCCCCGCGGTGGTCTCAGGTTTTTCGCGAGCAAGCTCGCTCCTACAGTAGTTTCTGGTTAATCCAGTGGCATCACGGTGACGCGGACCTCAGGGTCATGGTTGCCGCCCCCCAGAATCACCCCGCGCAACGGCGAGACATCGGAGAAATCCCGGCCCCAGGCCAGGGTGATGTGCTCCAGCGCCGGTTGCACGTTGTTGGTCGGATCGAAATCGACCCAGCCCAGCACCGGGCAAAACACCGAGATCCAGGCATGGGACGCATCGGCGCCGATCAATCGCGGCTGCCCCGGTGGTGGTTGGGTCAGCAAATAGCCGCTGACGTATCGCGCCGCCAGCCCGCGGGAGCGTACGCAAGCGAGCATCAAGTGCGCGAAATCCTGACAAACACCGCGACGACGCTCCAGTACCTCCACCAGTGGCGTTGCCACTTGGGTTGCTTCGGCGTCAAAGGTGAATTCGCTGAAGATTTTTTCCATCAACGCCTGTACGCCGAGTAACAGCGGTCGCCCTTGGGGAAAACAACTCTGCGAAAACTCGACGAAGTTGCGTTTCAAATGCACATAGGGTGATTCAAAACGGAAACGGCAAGCATCCAGCAATTCTGGGGATAGCGGCTGACTGCTGTAGGTCAGCGCATTGCGCGTTTGCTCCCATGGGGGAGATTGACTGAAGTCGAACGCAGGCCGGGCCAGCACTTCAACGGTGAGCCGGGCATTGACCAGCAATTCATCATGGGGCCGCTCGAACGCCAGCCGGGTCAGGGGATTGCCGAATACATCCAGCTCGTCCCGGCGTGAAGTCGGGTCCGGGCTGATCTGCAATTGCTGCTCGGTGCAACGCTGCCAGGCACAGGCCCGCGGCCACAGGTGCGCCAGTTGCTGGGCCAGGGACACCGGGCTGTCGTAGTGGTAATGGGTGTCGTGGAGAATCTGATAATGGGCGCTCATCAGACGGACACCGTGCGCTGGCTGACATCATCGACATGGGCAAAATGGCGCAAGGCCAGGCGATCCGACACTTGTCCGCTGGCATCGGCGATCTGTTGCAACAGATCGGCCAGACCCTCGACCGCGGCGCTAACACTGGCCTCACCGAACAGCGGATTTTCCAGGCAGCCCAGATCGAAACGCGCCAGTTGCGCCACCAACAACGGCAGGCCTGCTTCGCGCGGCGCGCCAAAGTCGTCGTTCAAGCGCTTGAGTGTGCGGGTCACCAGCTTCAACTGGAACAGCACCGCATGAGGGTTCTGTTCATCGAGCAGCAACAGGTCCAGAACCGGTATCAATTGCGCCACCGCCAGATACCGCGAACGGTAAGTGATGCTGCTGTTCCCCAGTTCCAGCAGCCATTCCAGCCCGGCCTGATCGAAGGCATCGGCCCCCCGCAGAAATGCGGCGAGGCTGCTGCTGAGAAATTGCAGGCGCTCGATCCGTCGGCCAATCATCAGGAAGCGCCAGCCTTCGTCCCGGGTCATGTCGTCCAGGGCGAAACCGGACAACGCCGCCAGGGACATCACCAGACGGTTGAGAAAATCCAGCAGTTCGCCAAAATCCGCTTCATCGGTTTCCAGCGCCATGGCTTCGCGCTGCAACTCTACCAGCGCCTGCCAATTCTCCCGCGACAGCTTGCCTCGCACCTGGGAGGCCGCCCACTGCAAACGCTGCAGGTTGGAGCGCAGGCTGAACGGCCAGTCATCGCCGAGCAGCGCGGCCAACAAGCGCTCCGGCAACTCGCCTTCGTCCGGCAACAGATTCAGGCGCTCGCCCAGATCGACGGCCGCCTGCAAGGCCTGCGGATCGTCACCGTCGACATAGCGCGCCAACATGATCCGCAGCAACCGTGCACTGTCATCGCAACGCTCGCAGTAACGGCCGAACCAGTACAGGTTTTCCACCACCCGTGACGGCAGGTACGGATCGCGTCGCACCAGATCGCGCATCCCAATGTTGCGTCGGGTTTTCCATTGTTCGCCGCTCGGCGGACGATCCCCCAATACCCACGTGTCCTTGCTCGCACCGCCGCGTTGCATCGATACCACTTCGGCGTCGGCTTCGGCGGCCACCCGGGTCAGGCCACCGGGCAGCACCCGATACCCATTGCGGCTGGCTACGGCATACGCACGCATGCCGATGGCCCGTGGCTGCAGATGTCCGCCTTCAGCCTGCCACACCGGAGCCTGAGAAAGCTGCGCCAGTTCTTGCGCCACATAGGCATAAGGCCGAGCCTGCATGCGCTCGGCCAGGGCCTTGCGCTGTTTTTCACTCAAGTCACGGCCAAACACCGCAGCGAAGCTCTGGGACGGAAATGCCGGTTTGATCAGCAATTGCGGCAATTTCTCCAGTGCTTCGGCCAGCACGGGCGCTTCGCCGCACCACCAGGTGGCGATGGAGGGCAGGATCAGTGCTTCGCCGAACAGGAATTGATTGATTTTCGGTAAGAAACCCAGCAGTCCCGGCGACTCCAGCACGCCACTGCCAAGGGCGTTGGCCACCAGCACCCGGCCTTGCCGCACGGCTTCGAGCAGGCCCGGTACGCCGAGCGCGGAATCGGTACGCAATTCCAGCGGATCGCAGAAATCATCATCGAGACGCCGCATGATCGCGTGGACCCGGCGCAGGCCGTTCAAGGTTTTCAGATAGACCGTGGCATCGCGCACCGTGAGGTCGCCGCCCTCTACCAGTGGATAACCCAGCTGGCGCGCCAGATACAGGTGCTCGAAATAGCTTTCGTTAAAGCGGCCCGGCGTCAGCAACACCACCAGCGGCGCTTCATCATCGCTCGGCGCCTGACGGGCCAGGGTTTCCTGAAGCGTGCGGAAGAACCCGGCCAGATGCTGCACCTTCAAATCGCGGTACAACTCCGGAAAGGCTCGAGAGACGATGGTGCGGTTTTCCAAGGCATAACCGGCTCCGGACGGCGCCTGGGTCCGATCCGCCGTCACCCACCAGCGACCATCGGGGGTACGCGCCAGGTCCACGGCGTACAGATGCAGAAAGGCCCCGTCGGGCGGCGTAATGCCCTGACAGGGCCAGAGGAAGTTGTTGTGGCCAAATACCAACTCGGCGGGCAACAGGCCCTCGGCGATCAAGCGTTGCGGACCATAGAGGTCCGCCAGCACGGCATTGAGCAAGCGAGCCCGCTGCGCGATGCCCGCCGCCAACTGCTCCCACTCATCGGCCGCAATGACATGGGGCAGCAGGTCCAGCTCCCACGGCCGATCAGCCCCCTTGGGGTCGGCGTAGACGTTGTAGGTCACGCCGTTTTCCTGGATCTGTCGGGTCAGCAGCGCCTGACGCTGCACCAATTGCGCTGGCGTGCTGCGTTGCAATTGGTCGAACAGCCGCTGCCAGTGCGGGCGCACGGCGCCACTGTCATCAAGCAGTTCGTGGTAGGTGCCCGCCGTCAGCGGGTAGCGGTCAAGCAGATCAGGCATGGAATGCTCGGCAGACAGCAAGGAACGGTCAGACTAACGCAGGCACATGACGCCCGGACATATGAACAATCCGAGCGTCGCGTACAGTTTAGAAACGTCGCAAATCGAGCGTCATCGGTAGCTCGTCGTTAATGTCCACATTCGGTACAGGAAGTTTCCCTGGCGTATGTCCGATGCGGAAGAAGCGCGCCATCCGCCGGCTTTCCGCCTCGTTGGCATTTACCGGCAGGCTGTCGTAGTTGCGCCCGCCCGGATGGGCGACGTGGTACTGACAGCCGCCCAGCGAGCGTTGCATCCAGGTGTCGAGCAGGTCGAACACCAGCGGCGCATGCACAGCAATCGTCGGTTGCAGGCAGTTCGCCGGTTGCCAGGCGCGAAACCGTACACCGGCGACGAATTCGCCGACCCGTCCGGTAGGCTGCAACGGCACTGGAATGCCATTACAGGTCAACAGATAACGCTGGGGCGGCAAACCGGTGAGTTTGACCTGCAAGCGCTCCAGGGACGAATCCACATAACGCACCGTCCCCCCCACCGCGCCCTCCTCGCCCAGCACATGCCAGGGTTCAAGCGCCTGGCGTACTTCCAGCTCGATGCCGCTGACCGCGTAATCGCCGACCTTGGGAAAACGGAACGCCAGATGCGCCGCAAACCACTCGGCACGTACGGGATAACCGGCGGCATTGAGGTCGAAAATGACGTCGGCGAAATCCTGCTCGATGAAATGCGGCAACAGAAATCGGTCATGCAGTTCGGTGCCCCAGCGCGCCAGCTTCGGCGGCGCATAGGGCTCGCGCCAGAACCGGGCGACCAGCGCCCGCAGCAGCAACTGCTGCGCCAGGCTCATGCGCGCATGGGGTGGCATCTCGAATGCTCGCAGCTCAAGCAAGCCAAGGCGACCGGTAGCGCCATCCGGCGAATAGAGTTTGTCGATACAGAATTCGGCGCGGTGGGTGTTGCCGGTGACATCGATCAACAGGTTGCGCAACAGCCGATCCACCAGCCAGGGCGCACACGCTTCACCTGGCTCGGGCATCTGGGCAAAGGCGATTTCCAGCTCGTACAACGCATCGTTGCGCGCCTCGTCAACACGTGGCGCCTGGGACGTCGGGCCGATGAACAGTCCGGAGAACAGGTAGGACAAGGACGGATGGTTGTGCCAGTAGCTGATCAGGCTGCGCAACAAATCGGGACGACGCAAAAACGGCGAGTCAGCCGGTGTCGCACCACCCAATACGAAATGGTTACCGCCACCGGTGCCGGTGTGCCGGCCGTCGATCATGAATTTCTCGGTGGTCAGTCGCGTCTGGCGCGCCTCTTCGTAAAGAAATTCGGTGCGTTCGACCAGCTCATCCCAGGTGGCGGACGGCTGCACGTTGACCTCGATCACGCCGGGGTCCGGGGTAATCCGGTAATTGCTCAGGCGTGGATCGCTCGGTGGCTCATAGCCTTCCAGCAACACCGGGCACTGCAATTCTTCAGCCGTGGCTTCGATGGCGCTGACCAGTTCCAGGTAGTCCTCGACCCGCTCCAGCGGTGGCATGAACAGGTACAGCCGGCCTTCCCGAGCCTCGGCACAGAATGCCGTACGGGTCAGCCAGTCGGCGGATTCATCGATCCCGGGCGCCCGCTCGTCAGCCACGGCAGGTTCACCATGGCTCTGCAGCTGTGCGGTGTCAGGCAATGGCGGGAAATCCTGGTTCGGGTCCTTGGGGTGGATGAACGGATATTCCGCCGCCTTCACCCAAGGCTGCGACCCGAGCGGCAGGCGATAACCCAGGGGCGAATCCCCCGGCACCAATCGGCAGTGCTCGTCACGCAGGTACCAGCGACCGCTTTGCCACTGATCACCCTTGGCGGTGCGCGCCAGTGGCAGGACCTGACCGATCACCTTGTCCAGGCCCTGGCTGAAGACTTTGCGCAGGCGCGCACGTTCCAGGGGTTCTTCCAGGCGTGAGTCTTCGGCACTGACGTTCTGCGGCAAAGTCCCCTCGCGCCAGAGGTAATAGAAATTGTCTTCGTAGGCCGGGAACACAAAACGTGTCGGAATTTTCAGGCGCTCGGCGACACTCGCGAGAAAACGCCCGGCCAGTTCGCCATCAGCGCCGTAGTCTGCCTGCTCATCGGCGATCAACGCGCTGTTATGCCAGATCGGCACGCCGTCGCGGCGCCAGTAGCAGTTCAGCGACCAGCGCGGCAATTGTTCGCCGGGGTACCACTTGCCCTGGCCGAAATGCACCAGGCCCTCGGGCGCGTAATGCTTGCGCATGCGCTGGAACAGCTCGGCGGACAGGCGACGCTTGTCCGGCCCGAGCGCTGCGGTATTCCACTCGGCGCCGTCAGGGTCATCGATGGACACAAAGGTCGGCTCGCCGCCCATCGTCAGGCGTACGTCACCTTCGAGCAGGTCGGCATCGATCTGCCGCCCCAGCGCCTGGATCGCCAACCATTGCGCTTCGGTGTAAGGCTTTGTCACCCGCGGCGCTTCCCAGATCCGCTCCACGGACATTTCGTGGGTGAATTCACACTCGCAGGGCTCCACCAGGCCGCTGATCGGTGCCGCAGAGCCCGGATCGGGACTGCAGGCCAACGGAATATGGCCTTCGCCGGCGAACAGCCCGGAGGTCGCGTCCAGGCCGATCCAGCCTGCACCGGGCAGATAGACCTCGCACCAGGCGTGCAGGTCGGTGAAGTCCACGTCAGTGCCCGACGGGCCGTCGAGGCTTTTGACGTCAGCGGTCAGCTGGATCAGGTAGCCGGAGACGAAACGCGCCGCCAGCCCGAGGTTACGCAGCAATTGCACCAGCAGCCACGCGGAGTCGCGGCAGGAGCCGGAGGCCTGTTCAAGGGTGTGTTCCGGGGTCTGCACGCCCGGCTCCATGCGAATCAGGTAGCCGATGTCTTCGCTCAGTCGCTGATTGAGTGCAACAAGGAAATCCACGCTGGGCAGGGGTGCGCGGTCGATGCCCTGCAGATAAGCCTGGAACTTCGGGGTCAGGGGCAAGGTTTCCAGGTACGGCGCCAGTTCCTTGCGTTCGTCCGCGGCGTAGGTGAACGGGATCTGTTGCGCGTAGGGCTCGAGGAAGAAGTCGAACGGATTGAAGACTGCCATCTCGGCCAGCAGATCGACTTCGATCCGCAGCTCTGCGGTTTTCTCCGGAAACACCAACCGCGCCAGGTAATTGCCCTGAGGGTCCTGCTGCCAGTTGATGAAGTGCTGCCCAGGCGAGACCTTCAATGCGTAGGACAGTATTCGCGTACGACTGTGGGCGGCCGGGCGCAGACGAACGATCTGCGGTCCGAGCTCGACGGCGCGGTCGTAGCGGTAATGCGTGACATGGTGCAATGCGACATGAATCGACACGGCGTGCCTCCTGCGAGCCTTGAGCGTATTGGAGAGCGCGCAAGACTTATGCCATCGCGCAGCGCTGGCGCTTTCTCCGTTTGCTTGAGGCAGTACAGCACCAAAATCGGGCGATGCGGGAATTTGGTTTGGGGGGATTGCACGTTAATGTGGCGGCGAGTGCTGTCAGGGAAGTTTTAGAGTGACAGTCGCCCGGGCAAAACTTTCAAGCCTTAAACGCAAAACGCCAACCCGAAGGTTGGCGTTCTGTTCAGCTCAAACGTGGCTTAGCGCGGTACGACCGGCTTGCGCGCAGGCTTCGGCCCCTTGCCTTTGGCCGCATCCTTGCGCTCCTTGGCTGCCTGCTGGTTGCGGGCGAACGCCGCAGCCTTGGCCTGTTCACGCTTGTCCCACGGGTTGCCGCCATCGCTGGCACGTGGCGGCAGGCCGGTGTGCTGGGTCAGGATCTTGGTGGTCTTCTCCCCCGCAACCTTGTGACTGCGGCCGGCGTCGAGTTCTTGCGACGGGCGCTCTGGTAGCTGTCGGTCGCTGGCTGATGCAGCGGGATCAACTGGGTCTTGCCCGGCCCGATGAGGTCGGCGCGGCCCATGCGGGTCAGCGCTTCACGCAGCATCGGCCAGCCTTTCGGGTCGTGGTAACGCAAGAACGCCTTGTGCAGGCGACGCTGTTCTTCGCTCTTGACGATGGTCACGGCGTCACTCTTGTAAGTGACCTTGCGCAGCGGGTTCTTGCCCGAGTGGTACATCGCGGTAGCGGTGGCCATCGGCGACGGGTAGAACGCCTGCACCTGGTCGGCGCGGAAGCCGTTGCCTTTGAGCCACAGGGCCAGGTTCATCATGTCTTCATCGGTGGTGCCCGGGTGGGCGGCGATGAAGTACGGAATCAGGTACTGCTCTTTCCCGGCTTCCTTGGAGTACTTCTCGAACATGCGCTTGAACTTGTCATAGCTGCCGATGCCCGGTTTCATCATCTGGTTGAGCGGACCTTCCTCGGTGTGTTCCGGGGCGATCTTCAGGTAACCGCCGACGTGGTGGGTCACCAGCTCCTTGACGTACTCCGGCGACTCGACCGCGAGGTCGTAACGCAGGCCGGAGGCGATCAGGATCTTCTTCACACCCGGCAAGGCACGAGCGCTGCGATACAGCTGGATCAGCGAAGAGTGATCCGTGTTCAAATTCGGGCAGATGCCCGGGAACACGCACGACGGCTTACGGCACGCCGATTCGATTTCCGGGCTCTTGCAGGCGATGCGGTACATGTTCGCGGTCGGGCCGCCGAGGTCGGAAATGACGCCGGTGAAGCCCGGGACCTTGTCGCGGATCTCTTCGATTTCGCGAATGATCGACTCTTCGGAACGGTTCTGGATGATCCGGCCTTCGTGCTCGGTGATCGAGCAGAAGGTGCAGCCACCGAAGCAGCCACGCATGATGTTCACCGAGAAACGGATCATGTCGTAGGCAGGGATTTTTTCCTTGCCGTACGCCGGGTGCGGAATGCGCGCATAGGGCATGCCGAACACGTAGTCCATTTCTTCGGTGGTCATCGGAATCGGCGGCGGGTTGAACCAGACGTCGACTTCGCCATGCTTCTGCACCAGCGCACGGGCGTTGCCCGGGTTGGTTTCCAGGTGAAGCACGCGGTTGGCGTGAGCATAAAGAACCGCGTCACCGCGGACTTTTTCGACCGATGGCAGACGAATAACGGTCTTGTCGCGCGTCATTTTCGGGCTGGCAAGGATCTGTATAACCTTGGCTTCAGTCGGGTCTTCAACCGGGCCTTTTTCCTGCTCGATGGCGCAAGCCTGGGTGTCCTGGGTGTTCACATACGGGTTGATGATCTTGTCGACCTTGCCCGGACGGTCGATGCGCGTGGAGTCGACTTCGTACCAGTCTTTCGGCGTGTCGCGACGGATGAACGCGGTGCCGCGCACGTCGGTGATGTCTTCGATCTTGTGACCGTAGGACAGACGCTGGGCGACTTCGACGATTGCCCGCTCGGCGTTGCCGTAAAGCAGGATGTCGGCGCAGGCGTCGATCAGGATCGAGTTGCGCACCCGGTCCTGCCAGTAATCGTAGTGAGCGATGCGGCGCAGGGAGGCTTCGATGCCACCCAGCACGATCGGCACGTTCTTGTAGGCTTCCTTGCAGCGCTGGCTGTAGACCAGGCTCGCACGGTCCGGACGCTTGCCCGCCAGGCCACCGGGCGTATAGGCGTCATCGGAGCGAATTTTCTTGTCGGCGGTGTAGCGGTTGATCATCGAGTCCATGTTGCCGGCCGCGACACCGAAGAACAGGTTCGGCTCGCCGAGCTTCATGAAGTCGTCTTTGGACTGCCAGTCTGGCTGGGCGATGATCCCGACGCGGAAGCCCTGGGACTCCAGCAGCCGGCCGATGATCGCCATGCCGAACGACGGGTGATCGACGTAAGCATCACCGGTGACGATGATGATGTCGCATGAATCCCAGCCAAGCTGATCCATCTCCTCCCTGCTCATGGGCAGGAATGGCGCTGGCCCGAAACATTCGGCCCAATATTTTGGATAGTCAAATAACGGCTTGGCTGCTTGCATGTCGATGACCGGTGTTGAGATGAAAAATCGCGGGCGCGGAATATAGCACAAAATTTAACCAATTCCGACAACGGTGGTCGGTTTCTCTTCGATCCACCGCGCCCCGCACAACAGACCCGAACGATACGCGCTTTACAGACCTGTGAGGCGCATAACCGGCAATGACGCCGAATGCCCCGTCATCATCCAGCTTGTGGGTGCTGATGCGGCAACTGTTCAAGGATGAAAAATAATGTCACCAAAACTGCCTGCCAAAGGCACCGTCACCGTCGATATCCACACCCGTCCCAAGCCGCCGTCGGACGGACACACATCGCTACCCGACACCCTGCCGCGTGTCGATTTCGGGCCGTCAATCACGACGAATCCGCCAAATCCCCCCAGGGCAACCGGAACACCGGGGGACGTCGACCTTGACGCCATCGCGCCAGCACCGCCAGTCACGGCTAGCGAGCTACCTGTCGCCCTGTTGCCTGCACCCACGGCTGCGCAGCGTCCACTGGAGCATTACCGGGTCGCTTCGGTGGCTCAACTTCCCGCTCCCGACGCCCAGGGATACAGGACGTTCAAGGGACGCCAGTACGTCGATGTGGCGGGCGGCAGCATCGTGCAGATCGGGGCAGATCCGGAAACCGGCCTGTACCGGGCCAAACTGCCGAGCGAACTGCAACCTTCAGGCCCGGCGCTCGCGCGGGACCCTGACAGCAAGCTCTGGTATCCACTGGATGAGGTTGAGGCAGCGACCTACCCCTTGACCTCCACCCGCCTGGAGGCCTTTCGCACGCCCCTGGACTTGACCGGCGTCGACCCGGGCAGCGACGGGCTACATCGGCTCGATGGCAAACTCTACGTGGTCATTCAGAACCACGTCTATCAGGTCCTGCAGGATCTTGAGGCCTCCTCGCCACAGGCTCCCGTGATGCGCATTGTCCGGACAGAGGACCCCATCGCCCTGGACGACAACAACGTTTATGTCGCCACTCGCCCGGGAAGGTCGGAGCCGATTGTTTTCGATGATCGGGACGGCTGGGTGGGAATTGCCGTCGTCGGCGCGGGCGGTATGCGGGCGGCGGGAAACAGAACCTTGCAAGATCGGTTCGCCGGGCAGATAGAACTATTGCATACAGAGTCCGCCATGCTCGAGGCGGCCAGACAGAGGAGAATTCAACTAACGACTCGCTGGGAGGAAGTAATCGGCGCAGCAGGTGAAAGAACGGCTCTGGTACTTTTGGAAGTACAAATTCACCGAGAACTCGCTTTGCTGGAAAACATGACCACCAAGTACGTGGACGAACACGATTGGCTGATTCTCGTTAAAGCAAACGGTGTCTATAGAAATGAACTGCATGAACTTCGCGAACTTAAAGTTTCAGGTTACCACCGTCTCATTGCTGCCAGCGATATGCGCAAATTGCTGGAGGTTCGGCCAATCAATGACCCGACGGCTGCCTACCAAACTATCGCCGAACACCTGATGAAGAAACGCAACATTTTGCAGAAGTGCCAGCAAGTTGCCCATGAAATCCAGGCCAGCTCGCGCTCCTCGGAGCTTGAGCTGGCTGACCTGGGTTATGACGCGAAGGAGATTCATGAAGTCACCGCCGGTTGGGTCGAAGCCCGAAGCCGACTGCTGACGGACGACCCAGGCAACAGCGACGCTGAAGCGGTGCACCTGGCGCACTCTTTCATTGAGGCAGCCTCCGCATTCCGGGGGATCGAGAGCATTCCTGAGGTCGCTCGCATCGCGGCGCTGACCGATCTGCTCGATCAAAGCGCGGCCATCAGGTCCTCGTACGAGAATCTGGACCTCCCGCCAGACTCACCCCAGGCCAACTCCCGGCGTGAAATCACAGAGGCCGTCCAGATCTTCGAAACCGCGCTGGAGAGTCAGATGGCGCGTTATCACCGAGACCAGGAAAACACCTCGGCGCTACCGGCACAGGATCAGCCCATTGATTTCGACTTCGTTCCCGCGCAAGGCAGAACCGGGCGGGCACCGATGCCCAGGCGAGTCTTTCGTGCCAAACACCACGGCGTCTACAAGATCAGTGTCGGTCAACCGCGTCGCACCGCATCCGGTATAGAGCTGATCGATGTGATCGATCCCAACAACTCGGCACAGGTCCTGCGGACCTACGAGCAAAGGGAGGGAGAATGGCGCCGGGTGCAACGCGCACAAAACCGAGCGCTGCCTGAACTGATGGCGCAAGCCACTCAGAGACTGGAGCAATCCGACTCGCACCTGAACAGTGCCAGGCAGGATGAGCGGGGAAAACGCAACGCCACCAATATCGTCGAATTTCTCGGTGGCAAAGCCGAAGCCCTCGACGACCTGGCCCGACAGCTCGAACTCGCGCCGAATCCGACCGGCAACAACATCGCACCCCTTGTCCAGCGCCTGAGGCAAGACAGTCAGCGCCTGCGCGCCGAAGGCGAGGACATCCGCATCCGGCTCTACAAGGACAAAGCCTTTCTGAGTGCGGAACGCCTGGCGTATTTGATCAGCCAGGAACAGATCGGCGTCGTGAAAACCCATAGCCGATTGGCGCTCGGCAAGGGCAAGCGCAAGCACTTTCTCGACATCTACTCACTCAACGACAGACGCACCGCAGAGCCCTTGTGGCACGCCCATTTCCACTATGAAAAGCAGGACAGCCCTGTGTTGAACTTCACGGCAAAGGGGGGGCATCTCAAAACTCTCGAGCAGAGCGGACTGGGCGCTTCCTCTCAGCGCCAGGATGAACAGGCCGGCCGGGAGCACGTTCCCATCTGGCGCGAAACCATTGATGGCCGCACGGCACAGAAAATCTTCGAGCTGGCGTCGTAAAGCGATTGCGGGCCGGCAAGAACGCCGGGGAAGAGGCCGCTGCCGAAACCGATAATGCTTCGACCGGGTAAAAAGAACGGCTGGCCGAATGATTTCGGCCAGCTGTCATTCGTCGTCGAAATTGTAACTGCCCGGCGCGAGGTTTTCGAAGCGGGTGTACTTGCCGATGAACGCCAGTCGTGACGTGCCGATCGGACCGTTCCGCTGCTTGCCGATGATGATCTCGGCGATGCCTTTATGCTCGGTTTCCGGGTGGTACACCTCGTCCCGGTACACGAACATGATCACGTCAGCATCCTGCTCGATCGCTCCGGATTCCCGGAGGTCGGAGTTGATCGGGCGCTTGTTCGGCCGTTGCTCCAGGGAGCGGTTGAGCTGCGAGAGCGCCACCACCGGGCAGTTGAATTCCTTGGCCAGGGCTTTCAAGGAACGGGAGATTTCGGAAATTTCGTTGGTCCGGTTGTCGCCACCGGAGCCGGGGATCTGCATCAATTGCAGGTAGTCGATCATGATCAGGGCGACATCGCCGTGTTCACGCACCAGCCGTCGGGTCCGCGCACGCATTTCCGAGGGGCTGATACCGGCTGTATCGTCGATGAACAGCTTGCGATCGTTGAGCAGGTTGACCGCCGAGGTCAGGCGCGGCCAATCGTCGTCGTCCAGGCGACCGGCCCGGACCTTGGTCTGGTCGATGCGGCCCAGAGACGACAACATACGCATGATCAGCGATTCGCCTGGCATCTCCAGCGAGTAGACCAGAACGCACTTGTCGCTGCGCAACACGGCGTTTTCCACCAGGTTCATCGCAAAGGTGGTTTTACCCATGGACGGACGGCCGGCGACGATGATCAGGTCGGACGGCTGCAGGCCGCTGGTCATCCCGTCGAGATCGGTATAACCGGTGGACAGGCCGGTAATGGCGTTGTCGGTGTTGAACAAGGTGTCGATGCGGTCGATGGCCTTGGTCAGCAGGTCATTCACGCTCACCGGGCCGCCGGTTTTTGGCCGGGCCTCGGCGATCTGGAAGATCTGCCGCTCGGCTTCGTCGAGAATCTCTTCCGCCGTGCGGCCTTCAGGGTTGAAGGCGCTATCGGCGATCTCGGTAGCAATGCCGATCAGTTGCCGCAGGGTCGCCCGCGCGCGAACGATCTGCGCATAGGCCTTGATATTGGCGACGGACGGCGTGTTTTTTGCCAGTTCGCCAAGGTAACCAAGACCACCGACTTGCGAGGTCTGACCTTCCTTGTCCAATTGCTCGGCAAGGGTCACGACGTCGATCGGCGAGTTCCGGTCGGCCAGTTTGGCGATTGCGCGGAAGATCAAACGGTGGTCATGCCGATAGAAATCGCCGTCCGAGACTTGATCGAGCACGCGTTCCCAAGCGTTGTTGTCCAGCATCAGACCACCGAGCACGGCCTGTTCGGCCTCGATGGAATGCGGAGGCACCTTCAGGGACGCGGTTTGCAGGTCATATTGCTCGGGAGCGGAGATATCGTTCATGGCCACTTGAATAGGTTTGTGAAAATCAGGAACTGCAGAAAGACAAAGGGCACGACCTGTAAACAGGATCGTGCCCGATGTTACCGGCAAGCACCCGAGGGTGCCAGCCGACAAGTGCTGCTTAAGCTGCTACCACGACAACGCGTACGGTGGCTTCAACTTCGGCGTGCAGGTGCACGGCTACGTCGAATTCGCCTACGTTGCGGATGGTGCCGTTCGGCAGACGAACTTCGCTTTTTGCAACTTCAACGCCAGAGGCGGTCAGTGCATCAGCGATGTCGTGGGTGCCGATCGAACCGAACAGCTTGCCTTCGTCACCGGCGGTGGCAGTGATAGTCACTTCCAGCTCAGCCAGTTGGGCAGCACGGCTTTCAGCCGAAGTTTTACGGTCTGCTGCAGCTTTTTCCAGCTCGGCACGACGCTCTTCGAACGCAGCCAGGTTGGCAGCGGTCGCAGCGGTAGCTTTGCCGTAAGGCAGCAGGTAGTTACGACCGTAACCAGCCTTAACGTTCACTTTGTCACCCAGGTTGCCCAGGTTGGTGACTTTTTCCAGAAGGATCAGTTGCATGTGAAAATCCTCTTAACTTTTAACCTTCACCGTTCGCGCTATCGACGTCTTTCGGCGTCGAACGACCGCGAAAATCAATCAGGCTGTCGACGATGGCCAAGACCACCAGCAACGGATAGATCAGCTGCATGAACAGCAACAGCGTGACGTACAACCCCACCAGCCAGAACCTGGCCAGTCGCTTTTGCGCCACCAGCCCGTGAATCAGGGCCAGCCCGGCGAATACCAGCGGTACGCTGCACAACGGCGTCAACATGGCCATCTGCGGACCGATGTTCGGCCCCAGAAGCATGAACGCCAGCAGCAACATCGCCGGCCCAAGCGGGAATCGGATGGCGCGAAACTCGCGACCAAAACCACCCGGGTTGTACAACAACGCCTGCCAGTAGCGCCCGAATATCAGGCTCAGCACACTGACGATTTGCAACAAAGCCGCAATCAGGCCGGTCAGGACCGGTGCAATCAGGGACGCAAAATGCGCTTGCTCGTCTACCGACAACTTCTGGTAGACATCACCGAGTAGCGACGGCATGACTTTTATCAAAGCCTGCGCCAGCATCTCGATCTGCGGACCAAAAGCCGTCCCCAGCACCACTGAAAACACCACTCCCATCGCTATGCTGACCAGCAGCACGCGGTTCCAGGACTCACTTGCGCGTAAAACCAACGCAAGGCTCCAAGACCCCAGCAACACCAGAAGTGAGCGTGGGTCATCGGCGTAAAGCCACCAGATCAATGCCGGCAGCAATCCCAGAGCAAGAACGCTCGAGGCGTCCTTCCATCCGCGCCGCAGGAGCACGAAGCATCCAGCGGCAGCACCCAACCAATACAACAACGGCAATGCTGCGCATCCAGCCACTACCAGAGTGGCCTGCATACGGCCGCGCATGATGAACTCAGCTAAGGCACGCATGCTTTCAATCCTTTGCTACGTGTCGACTGCCCGGTCTCAGCGGCCGTGGCTGTCGGTGTAGGCCAGCAGGGCCAGGAAGCGGGCGCGCTTGATAGCGGTGGCCAGCTGACGCTGATAACGTGCTTTGGTACCGGTGATACGGCTTGGAACGATTTTGCCGGTCTCGGATACATAGGCTTTCAGGGTGTTGAGATCTTTGTAATCGATCTCTTTCACGTCTTCAGCGGTGAAGCGGCAGAATTTACGACGACGGAAGAAACGTGCCATGTAATAGGCTCCTCAAAAGGTCCGTGGATTACTCGTCAGCGTTATCGCTGTTGTCGCTGTCATCACTATCAGCGCTTTCAGCGCCTTCGTGCTCAGGACGGTCGCGACGCTCACGGCGCTCACTGCGGTTTTCTTCAGCCTTGAGCATCTCGGATTGGCCGGTAACGGCTTCTTCGCGACGGATGACCAGGTTACGGATCACTGCATCGTTGTAGCGGAAGTTGTCTTCCAGCTCGGCCAGGGCCTTGCCAGTGCACTCAACGTTCAGCATCACGTAGTGAGCCTTGTGAACATTGTTGATTGCGTAGGCCAGTTGACGACGGCCCCAATCTTCCAGACGGTGGATTTTGCCGCCGTCTTCTTCGATCAGCTTGGTGTAACGCTCTACCATGCCGCCGACTTGCTCGCTTTGATCCGGGTGGACCAAAAAGATGATTTCGTAATGACGCATGAATGCTCCTTACGGGTTGTAGCCTGCCGCTCAAAAGCGGTCAGACAAGGAGTGAATGACACTTATGGACTTGCCCGCGATAGACACATGCGTGCCTGCCGTCACAGCAAGGGGCGCAATTGTAGAGAAGGGACGGGAGAGGCGCAAGGCAATTGGTGATTATTTGAACAGTTCGTTCACACCACCAATCTTCGCTTCACCACAAACCACTGTGGGAGCGGGCTTGCTCGCGAATGCGGTACATCAGTCAACATTGATGTCGACTGACACTCCCTCTTCGCGAGCAAGCCCGCTCCCACATTTGGATCGCATGCAGCTTAGGACTTCTTGGCGGTTCCGGCGGCCTTGACGCTGCGCTGGCGCTTCGCCTCGAACAGGCACACTCCAGTCGCCACTGACACGTTGAGACTGCTGACGCTGCCAGCCATCGGCAGGTGTACCAGGTAGTCGCAAAGATCACGGGTCAGGCGACGCATGCCACTGCCTTCCGCACCCATGATCAGGATGGTCGGGCCGGTCATGTCCTGCTGGTACAGACTCTGTTCGGCCTCGCCCGCGGTACCGACGACCCACAGGCCCCGCTGCTTGAGTTTTTCCAGCGTGCGCGCCAGGTTGGTCACGGCGACCAACGGAATCACTTCCGCCGCACCACAAGCCACCTTGCGTACCGTCGGGGTCAGGGTCGCCGACTTGTCCTTGGGCACGATCACCGCCAGCGCACCGGCCGCATCGGCCGAGCGCAGGCAAGCGCCAAGGTTGTGCGGATCGGTCACGCCGTCGAGCACCAGCAACAGCGGTGCGCCTTCTGTGCGGTCGAGCAGCTCATCGAGCATCGCCTCGCCCCAGACCTGGCTCGGACTCACTTCCGCCACCACGCCCTGATGCACGCCTTCAACCCATGCATCCAGCTCACGACGCTCGGCATTGCCCACGGCAACGCGATTTTCCGCAGCCAGCTCGATCAGCGTCTGAACCCGCGGATCGCTGCGGCCTTCAGCCAGCCAGATCTGCTTGACCCGTTTTGGGTGGTGACGCAACAACGCTTCTACCGCATGCACGCCGTAGATCTTTTCCAACTGACTCATGACTTGGCCTTAGGTTTACGTACCCCGCCGCTTTTGGCAGCTGGAGCGGAACCCGCCTTGGGCGGGCCTTTACGGTGTTTGCTTGGTTTGGCTGGCTTGCCGCCGGGAGCCTGGTCAGGCGCCGACCGTCCGGTCTTTCCCCCAGACGCCGCTTTACCGCCGCTCTTCGCTTCAGACAGCAATGCCTGCTTCAGTTCACGACTCTTGCGCAATTCGGCATTTTTCGCCGCGGCATCGCTTGGGCGATAGGCTTCAACAGCCTTTTCCTTGGCAGGGCGACGACCGGTTTTCGCCGGTACCGGCTCTGCTGCGGTTTTAGCAGCCGATTTGGTAGCCGGCTCGGTTTTTTCAGTTCCGCGTTTTTTGCGACCGATCGGCGCGCTGATGGTTTTTTCAGCCATCTCGAAGTCGATCTTGCGCTCGTCGAGGTCGACGCGCATCACGCGCACTTCAACGGTATCGCCCAGACGGAAGCTGCGGCCGGTACGCTCACCGGCGAGGCGGTGATGCACAGGGTCGAAGTGATAGTAATCGCCCGGCAGCGCGGTGACGTGCACCAGGCCTTCGACGTAGATATCGGTCAGCTCGACGAACAGGCCGAAACCGGTCACGGCGGTGATCACACCCGGGAACGACTCGCCCACGCGATCTTTCATGAACTCGCACTTGAGCCAGTTCACCACGTCACGGGTGGCTTCGTCGGCACGGCGCTCGCTCATCGAGCACTGCTCGCCGAGCTGCTCCAGGATCGCTTCGTCGTACGGATAGATGCGCGCCTTCGGAATGGTCATCGCGCCAGCACGGCGAACGTGCGGGGTGTTCATTTTCGAATGGATGACGCTGCGGATCGCCCGGTGCGTGAGCAAGTCCGGGTAGCGGCGGATCGGCGAGGTGAAGTGGGTATAGGCTTCGTAATTCAGGCCGAAGTGGCCCTGGTTATCGGCGCTATAAACCGCCTGGCTCAACGAGCGCAGCATGACGGTCTGGATCAGGTGGAAATCCGGACGGTCCTTGATGCTGGCCAGCAACGCCTGGTAATCCTTTGGCGACGGGCCGTCCTTGCCTTTATGCAGGGACAGGCCGAGCTCGCCGAGGAACGCGCGCAATTTTTCCAGGCGCTCCGGTGGCGGGCCATCGTGGACCCGGTACAGCGCAGGAATTTCGTGCTTTTTCAGGAATTCGGCGGTGGCCACGTTGGCCGCCAGCATGCATTCCTCGATCAGCTTGTGGGCGTCGTTGCGCACGGTCGGGCGGATCTCGGCAATCTTGCGCTCGGTGCCGAAGATGATCCGGGTTTCCTGGGTTTCGAAATCGATCGCGCCACGCACGTGACGAGCGGCCAGCAGCACTTTGTACAGCGAGTAAAGCTGCTTGAGGTGCGGCAGGACGTCGTTGTACTCGCCACGCAGCTGACGCGCCTCGGTGAGTTTCGGCGTTTCCAGCATCGCGCTGACCTTGTTGTAGGTCAGGCGGGCATGGGAATGGATCACCGCTTCGTAGAAGCAGTAATCGGTCATCTCGCCGGATTTGGAGATGGTCATCTCGCAAACCATCGCCAGGCGATCGACGTGCGGGTTCAGCGAACACAGGCCGTTGGACAGCTGCTCAGGCAGCATCGGAATCACGCGCTCGGGGAAGTACACCGAGTTGCCGCGAACCTGGGATTCGTTATCCAGCGCCGAACCGATTTTCACGTAGCTGGAAACGTCGGCAATCGCCACGTACAACTTCCAGCCACCGGAGAACAGGCGCAGCTTGCCGGGCTTGGCTTCGCAGAAGACCGCGTCGTCGAAGTCGCGAGCGTCTTCACCGTCGATGGTGACGAACGGCAGGTGACGCAGGTCGATGCGTTTCTCTTTGTCTTTCTCTTCGACTTCCGGCTTGAGCTTGGCGGCTTCTTTCAGCACGGCCTCAGGCCAGACGTGAGGAATGTCGTAAGTGCGCAGGGCGACATCGATCTCCATGCCCGGCGCCATGTAGTTACCCACGACTTCCACCACGTCGCCTTGCGGCTGGAAGCGCGGCGTCGGCCAGTGAGTGATCTTCACTTCGACGAATTGACCGATCTTGGCGCTGGCATTGCGGCCCGGCGTCACCAGCACTTCCTGCTGGATCTTCGGATTGTCCGCCACCACGAAACCGATACCGCCCTCTTCGAAGTAGCGACCAACGATGGTTTCGTGAGCGCGGGAGACCACTTCGACGATCATGCCTTCGCGGCGACCGCGGCGATCCAGACCGGAGACACGGGCCAGGGCACGGTCGCCGTCGAAGACCAGGCGCATTTGCGCCGGGCTCATGAACAGGTCGTCACTGCCGTCGTCCGGGACCAGGAAGCCGAAGCCGTCACGGTGACCGCTGATGCGGCCCAGGATCAGGTCGAGCTTGTCCACCGGCGCATAGGTCCCGCGCCGGGTATAGATGAGTTGAGCGTCGCGCTCCATGGCGCGCAGGCGGCGGCGCAGGGCTTCGATCTGGTCTTCTGTGGTCAGACCAAACTCTTCGACCAACTGCTCGCGGTTAGCAGGCGAACCCCGATCAGCAAGGTGCTGAAGGATCAGTTCGCGGCTAGGAATAGGGTTTTCATATTTTTCCGCTTCACGAGCGGCCTCGGGATCGAGGGACTGCCAATCGGCCATTAGAGAGTTTTCACCTTGTCTATATGCGGGTTAGTTTGGCATAGGCGTAATGAAACGGGAAATTTCAGGCTATGACAGCCCATCTAAAGCCCTTAATCGACACCGCAAAACTGATTTCAGTGCCACTGGTAAAAAATTCCAGGTTTTTTTGATGCCAGGGGTTTACAGTTAAAACGACGCTCCGTATAGTGCGCGCCATCGACGACGCACTAGCGTTGCCGATACTGCCCAGATGGTGAAATTGGTAGACACGCCAGCTTCAGGTGCTGGTGACCGCAAGGTCGTGGAAGTTCGAGTCTTCTTCTGGGCACCAATTTCGAGCTTGAGATTAGATCAATTTCAAGGCTTGCACAAAAACCCGCGAAAGCGGGTTTTTTGCATTTGGGGCTTTTTGATTTATCAAAATCAAATCAGGGGTTTACAGATCAAAAAGCTCTCCGTATAGTGCGCCACATCAACAGCGGCAACGCTGAAGATTATGCCCAGATGGTGAAATTGGTAGACACGCCAGCTTCAGGTGCTGGTGACCGCAAGGTCGTGGAAGTTCGAGTCTTCTTCTGGGCACCAATTCAAATTCAAGGCCACGGTCTTGAATTTCACAGAAACCCGCGAAAGCGGGTTTTTGCGTTTCTGGCCCCCATAAATTACCTCCTCCCCCTGTAGGAGCGAGCTTGCTCGCGAAAAACCTGAGAGCGCCGCGGGGTGCCAGATTTACAGCGTTATCGTTCACGCCCATCGCGAGCAAGCTTGCTCCTACAGAAGCAGTGTTGTCCCCGCAAGCGCACTTGAGAAACAATATCGTTTATCATTGTTGCAAGATTTTGCAATGCGACAGTGAGGAACCCTGCGAATGATGTTTCGAAATACCCTGCGCCGCGGCCTGACCATTACCCTGCTCGGCCTGGCACTCGCCACCCCCCTCACCCAGGCCGCCGATCCAGTTTCCCTGACGCTCTATAACGGGCAACACAAGGAAGTCGGCGACGCCATCGCCAAAGCCTTTGAAGCCAAGTCCGGGATTCACGTCAATGTACGTAAAGGCAGCAGCAACCAACTCGCCAGCCAGGTCGTCGAAGAAGGCGATCGCTCCCCCGCCGACGTGATCTACACCGAAGAATCGCCACCGCTGAACAAGCTCGGCGAACAGGGCTTGCTGGCGCCGACCGAGGCCGCCACCCTCGCCGTTCTGCCGAAGGACTACGTCGCCGGTAATGGCACCTGGATCGGCATCACCGCGCGGGTCCGTGTCGTCGCTTACAACCCGAAACTGATCGACGAAAAAGACCTGCCCACGTCGGTGATGGAATTCTCCGACCCGAAATGGCAAGGCAAGGTCGGCTTCGTGCCTACCAGCGGCGCGTTCCAGGAACAGGCCGTGGCGATCATCAAGGTGCACGGCATGGACGCGGCCGAAGAATGGCTGACCGGCCTGCGTGCATTCGGCAAGACTTACAGCAATAACATGGTTGCCCTGAAGGCCGTGGAAAATGGCGAAGTCGCCACCGTGCTGGTGAACAATTACTACTGGTTCGCCCTGCAGCGTGAAAAAGGCCAGCTCGATTCGAAACTGCATTACTTCACCGGCGGCGACGTCGGCGGGCTGATCACCGTTTCCAGCGCCGCCGTGCTGAAATCCAGCCAGCATCCAAAAGAAGCCCAGCAATTGCTCGCCTACATGGCCAGTGAAGAGGGCCAACGCGTGATCACCCAGACCACCGCCGAATACCCGCTGCACAAAGGCATGCAATCGGATCGTGGCCTGAAGCCGTTCAGTGAACTGCAAGCGCCGAAAGTCACTCCGGCCGACCTCGGCAATGCCGAAGAAGCCCTGGACCTGGAACGTGACGTTGGCTTGAACTGATGAGCGCAACTTTATCCACCGCTCGCGCGCGCGGGGGTTATGTGCCACGGCGCAAACGGCCATCGATCTGGCTGTTGCTGCCGGTCCTGCTGCTGGTGGTGCTCAGCCTGCTGCCGCTGGCTTATGTCGGGCTCAAGACCTGGCAAGCGGGCTGGGCCGAAGCGCTGCACCTGCTGTGGCGACCGTATGTGTTCGGCCTGCTGCGCAACACCCTGGCACTAATGATCGGCGTCACCCTGGCCTGCGGTGTGATCGGCCTGTCACTGGCCTGGCTGCTGGAACGCAGCAATCTGCCGGGGCGACGCTTGTGGGGTGTCATCCTGTGCTTGCCGTTCGCGGTGCCGGCGTTCGTCAGCAGTTTTACCTGGGTCTCCCTGAGCGCTCACTTCGAAGGCCTGGGCGGGGCCATTCTGGTGATGACCCTGTCCAAGTATCCGCTGATATTTCTGCCGGTGGCGGCGACGCTGCGCAATCTTGACCCGTCGCTGGAAGAGTCCGCCCGCACGCTGGGACAGAATCGCCTGGGCGTCTTCTTCAAAATCACCCTGCCCCTGCTCTGGCCATCGCTGCTGGCCGGGTCTCTCCTGATAGCGCTGCACATGCTGGTGGAGTTCGGCGCGCTGTCGATTATCGGCCTGCAGACTTTCACGACCGCCATCTACCAACAGTTCGAGCTGGAATTCAGCAACGCCAACGCGGCGATGCTTTCGGCGGTGCTGCTGGGACTGTGCCTGGTACTGCTGTGGCTGGAGTTGCGAGTGCGCGGCAAAGGCCGACACGTGCGCACCGGCCAGGGCGCGGCACGCCGGGCAGAACAGGTTCGCCTCGGCCCCTGGGCGACTGTCGGACAGCTCTACTGCTTGACGCTGGCGATCATCGGCAGCGGCATCCCGCTGGGAATGCTGGCGTACTGGTTGGCGGTGGGTTCGTCGGCGGCGTTCCCGGTAGCCGCGATCAGCGAGGCATTGCTCTCGTCCCTGGCACTGTCCCTCGGCGGCGCAGCGCTGTGCCTGGTACTGGCGGTTCCAGTGGGATTGCTGGTGGTGCGTCACAAGGGCCGACTGGCGATCTGGGCCGAGCGCCTGCCGTATCTGCTGCACGCACTGCCAGGGCTGGTGATTGCCCTGACACTGGTGTATTTCGCGCTGCACTATGTGCCGGTGCTGTACCAGACTTCGACGTTGCTGCTGATCGCTTATGCGCTACTGTTTCTGCCGCTGGCTCAAGCGCCGATCCGTACGGCACTGAACAAGGCTGCGCCGCAACTGGAAGAGGCCGCACGCACGCTGGGGGCGTCGTCCTTCAGTGCGTTTTGCCGGGTGACTCTGCCGATCATCTTCCCGGCGCTGGGCGCCGCGTTTGCCCTGGTGTTTCTGGATGCGATGAAGGAGCTGACGGCGACGCTGCTGCTGAGTCCGACCGGGCTTAACACCTTGGCGACGGAGGTCTGGGCGCATACCGCGAATGTGGAATTTGCGGCGGCGGCGCCTTATGCGGCGTTGTTGATAGTGGTGTCCGGGTTGCCGGTTTATCTGTTAACAACGCGGATGTATTTGAGCCGTTGAAAGCTTCGCGGGCAAGCCTCGCTCCTACAGGAATTGCGCGATCCCTGCAGGAGCGAGGCTTGCCCGCGAAGGCGTGAGACCCGCCAATACAAATTTTAAGCCCTGAACTGCCCCAGGCTCGCCTTCAACTGCGCCGCCAACCCATCCAGCACCTTGCCGCTGGCCGTGGTCTCCACCACCGCCTGGGCCGCCTTCTCGGCCTGCACATGGATGGTCTGGACTCGCCCACGCACCGCTTGCGCCCCCCGCGCCTGATGGGCCGCCGCCTGAGTCGCCAGACCTATCGCCGCATGCACCTGCTCGACCGACGCCTGCACCGATTGCTGCAGCCGCGCACTGTCACGCAACACCAGCAAACCTTCACTGGCCTGTCGCCCGGCCTGACCGATCGCAGCAACCGCCTCACGCGCGCCCTCTTGCAACGCGACGATATGCGCCTGGATGTCGCCCGTGGAGCTTTGGGTCTTGCTCGCCAACGCCCGCACTTCGTCAGCCACCACTGCAAAACCGCGACCGGTCTCGCCGGCTCGTGCCGCTTCGATGGCCGCGTTCAGCGCCAGCAAGTTAGTCTGCTCGGCGATCCCGTGAATCACTGTCAGCACCACTTCAATCTGTTCACTCTGCCGCGCCAGCCGCTCGATGACCGTCGCACCGGTATCGACCTGCCCGGCCAACGCCTCGATCAGGCTGCCGACCTTGGCCGAGGTGCGGGTGTTTTCATCGGTGGCGGAGCGAATGTCCACTACCTGCTGCAGGGCCGCCTGCATGGCATCGCTTTCAGATTGAGCGTCATCCGCCATCTGGGACAGCGCACGCAAGCTCTCCGCCACTTCATCACGCTGCAGGCCGGCCGCCGCATCGGCGCCGGCGTTGCGCAAGGTCATGGCGCCAATTTCCACACCGGTGCGCTGGGCCACATCACCCGCCTCACGCACGATCGGCTGCAACTTATCCACAAAGCGATTGACCGCCGAGGCCATGTCGCCGATTTCGTCCTTGCTGTTGATCTGTACGCGCTTGGTCAGGTCGCCCTCACCCGCCGCCAGGTCATCCATGGCGGCGATGAGCATTTTCAAGCGATTGACCACTCGACGCCCCAGCACCACCGCGAGCAGCAACAGCACAGCGAAGCCTACGACAGCCAGGCCCATGCCAATGCGCCAGCGCAACGTTGTCGCCGCTTCCTGCACCGTGTCAGTGGTGTTGGTTTTCATCTCGGAGGCGGTGGTCTGCGCCGACTGCAGCCGCGCACGCATTGCCGTGGCGCTATCAGCCGCCGCGCCTTTCAGGCTGTCGCCCACCAGCTCATCGCTGCTGGCGATCAACGCAAGGAAACGCTTGTCCAGCGCCGCCACATCGGCCTCTACCGAAGCCGTCGAGACACCCATCAGGACTTTGCCGATTTCCACGCCATTGGGGTTGATCGACGCTTCGAGGTAGTAGACCGATGGATCGTTCTTCGCCGCATCCAGCACCTTGTCCAGCGCCCGCTCGCCCTGGCCTTTTTCCAGCAAGGCCTTGTTGATCGGGTTTTCCCTGTTGAGGTAGCGCGTCAGGTGCTGGCCCGTGGCGTCGTCGTAGACCACGAACAGCACGTTGGGATTGCGCTGGGCCCGGCGGGCGAATTCGGACAGGGTTGGAACGTCGCTGTCCCACATGGCGCGAGGTGCGACCGAGGCCAGAAGCTGCGCCATATCATTGGCGGAGTCCTTCAGATCCTTCTCCAGGGTCGCCCGCAGCTGCGCCTGCTCGTCCTTCAATCGCGAGGACAAGCCAGCCGTGAGGCGCTGACGCGTGTTGGTCGACAGGCTATCGAGGCTCGACGTGACTTCACGCCCCGCCTGTTCCAGTTCGCTGGAGAGCTTCTGGCTGTCGGCATCCAGGCGCAAGGCCAGATCGGCCTCCAGCGCAGTCACCGTGCTCCGCGTCAGCGCGACAGCCACAAGCACTTGCACCAGGAGAGCGATACCCAAGGTAACGAACACGGGCCGCAATAAACGGCTTTGTAACAGAGAGAGAACGGCCGACACAGGAAATCCTTCTGCTTTGACGCCATTAAATTGATGGCACCCCGCAAAGGATGCATTTAATGAAGATCACAGCAAAGGTCATGCCGCCCGACAGGCACAAACGACAAAGGGCCCAATGAAGGACCCTTTGTGTTTTACATCAACGGTTTATTAAGCGAACGGATGACGCAGAACGATGGTTTCGTTGCGGTCCGGGCCCGTCGAAATAATGTCGATCGGCGCGCCGATCAGCGCTTCGACGCGTTTGATGTAGGCACGTGCGTTGGCTGGCAGCTCTTCCAGGGTTTTGGCGCCCACGGTCGACTCGGTCCAGCCCGGCACTTCTTCGTACACAGGCTGCAGGCCCACGTAGCTGTCAGCGTCAGTCGGGGCAACATCGTTACCTTCGGCATCTTTGTAGCCGACGCAAATGTTGATGGTTTCCAGACCGTCGAGTACGTCCAGCTTGGTCAGGCAGATGCCGGAGATGCTGTTCACATCGATAGCGCGACGCAGGATAACGGCGTCGAACCAGCCACAACGACGGGCACGACCGGTCGTCGCGCCGAACTCGTGACCTTGTTTAGCCAAGTGTGCACCGACTTCGTCGAACAGTTCAGTCGGGAATGGACCCGAACCTACACGCGTTGTGTAAGCCTTGGTAATGCCCAGAATGTAGTCCAGGAACATAGGACCAACACCCGAACCGGTAGCAACGCCGCCAGCAGTGGTGTTAGAGCTGGTCACGTACGGGTAGGTGCCGTGGTCGATGTCCAGCAACGAGCCTTGGGCACCTTCGAACATGATGTCTTTGCCAGCGCGACGCAGGTCGTGCAGTTCGGCAGTCACGTCGAGCATCAGCGGCTTGAGCAGTTCAGCGTATTCTTTGCACTCGGCCAGGGTCTTGTCGAAGTCGATGGCTGGCTCTTTGTAGTAACCAACCAGCATGAAGTTGTGGTAATCCACCAGTTCACGCAGCTTGTCTTCAAAGCGCGGCATGTTGAGCAGGTCGCCAACACGCAGGCCACGACGCGCAACCTTGTCTTCGTACGCCGGGCCGATGCCGCGACCGGTCGTACCGATCTTCAGCTCGCCACGGGCCTTTTCACGCGCCTGGTCCAGCGCAACGTGGAAGGACAGGATCAGCGGGCAAGACGGGCTGATACACAGGCGTTCGCGCACCGGTACGCCTTTCTCTTCCAGCTTGGTGATCTCGCGCAGCAGGGCGTCGGGTGCAACCACCACGCCGTTGCCGATCAGGCACTGCACGCCTTCGCGCAGCACGCCCGACGGGATCAGGTGCAAGACGGTTTTTTCGCCGTCGATCACCAGGGTGTGACCCGCGTTGTGGCCACCTTGGTAGCGCACTACGGCGGCAGCATGTTCGGTCAGCAGATCAACGATCTTGCCTTTGCCCTCATCACCCCATTGGGTGCCCAGGACTACGACATTCTTACCCATAACACTTGTCCTCATTCGCGCAAACTTGGTGCCGGCGGCAGCCGGCGGGAAAACTCAAGAAGCCAGTGGCGATACTTGCCAAAGCCCGTTCTGCTGAATCAATTGCCGGTCGCAGTCCGCTTCACGGGCGGCGGCCAAAGGTTGTCCAGGCAATGCCTGAACGACACGCTGACCCTCACTGCGCAACTGGCAAACCTGCTGCCAGAGTGCCGCATCCGTACTGTCAGGCATCCAGATACCGCCAGACGGTAACTCGATATCAGCACGCCCCAGGGTCACCAGGGTTTTCAAATCGGTAGAAAAACCGGTTGCCGGACGGGCGCGACCGAAATCGGCGCCGATGTCGTCGTAACGACCGCCCTGGGCAATGGACTGGCCAACACCCGGCACAAACACCGCAAACACCACACCCGTGTGGTAGTGGTAGCCGCGCAGCTCGCCCAGGTCGAAGTAGAGCGGTAATTGCGGGAAACGCATGGACAGACGCTCGGCAATTGCCAGCAAATCGTCCAGCGCCGCCAAAACCGGCGCCGGCGCATTCGCCAGACGCTCGCGGGCAGCGCTCAATACTTCACGGCCGCCACACAGGTCGACCAGCGCCCGCAGCATGCCCGACAGATCGGCAGGCAAGCCTTCGGTCAAGGTAATGACCTCGTCGATGGCCTTGCGTTGCAGCGCATCGAACAACTGTTGCTCGACTTCACCGGACAAACCGGCGGCGCGGGCCAGGCCACGATAGATACCGACATGCCCGAGGTCCATGTGCACATCCGGCACGTCGGCCAGTTGCAGCATCGCCAGCATCAGGCTGATCACTTCCACGTCGCTGCTCGGGCTGCCATCGCCATACAACTCGGCACCCAGCTGAATCGGGCTGCGCGAAGACGACAATGCGCGCGGCTGAGCATGCAGCACACTACCGGCATAGCACAGACGGCTCGGGCCTTCGCGGCGCAGGGTGTGCGCATCGATGCGCGCCACTTGCGGCGTGATGTCGGCACGGAAGCCCATCTGCCGGCCCGATTGCGGGTCGATGACCTTGAAGGTACGCAGATCGAGGTCCGAGCCCGCGCCGGTCAGCAGGGATTCGAGGTACTCGATATGGGGAGTCACGACAAACTCGTAACCCCAGCTCTGGAACAGATCCAACACCTGGCGCCGCGCTACTTCGATGCGCGC
This sequence comes from Pseudomonas sp. VI4.1, assembly GCF_002029345.1. Classification (NCBI taxonomy): domain Bacteria; kingdom Pseudomonadati; phylum Pseudomonadota; class Gammaproteobacteria; order Pseudomonadales; family Pseudomonadaceae; genus Pseudomonas; species Pseudomonas sp. VI4.1. The sequence continues at coordinate 12,469 of NZ_MULM01000184.1, read as the reverse complement.
CGCTTCTGGTGGCAGTACTTCTTCGATGCCATCTGGCAGCAGCCAGCGGTCTACCGTTGCCATTACGCCATTCCCCTATGGTCCGGGCGGCCAGCCGTTGGGCGAGCCTTGAGTGAAGCAGAAAATGATCGGCTCATGTGCAAACCACGCGCATGAGCAACGGGGCGAAAAGCCTGGAATCGGCTTCGCCAACCACTTTCCTCGAAAAACCTGTCGAGTCATTCAACTCGGGCGACTGCACACGTTCAGCAATCAAACGTGCAGACGCAAAAAAGCCGGGAATTTCCCGGCTGCCGCATCATACACTCGTTTTCCCAAAGGATCACCCCGCCCGAGGCTGTAGCCGCCAGGCGGGGGGATGATTCAGGTCAACGAGGTATCAAGGCTTGGCTTTTTCCAGGTAACGGAAGAAGTCGCTGCTTGGGTCCAGGACCATGACGTCGGATTTGTTCGCGAAGCTTTCACGGTAGGCGCGCAGACTACGGTAGAAACCGTAGAACTCCTGATCCTGGCCGTAGGCCTTGGAGTAGATTGCCGCCGCCTGGGCATCACCGTCACCGCGAACCTCTTCAGATTCACGATAGGCTTCAGCCAGCAGCACGCGGCGTTGACGATCGGCATCGGCACGAATGCCTTCTGCCAGCTCGTTACCCTTGGCGCGGTGTTCGCGAGCTTCACGCTCACGCTCGGAGCTCATGCGCTCGAACACACTGCGGTTCACTTCTTTCGGCAGATCGATGGCCTTGACCCGAACATCGACCACTTCGATGCCCAGCTCTTTTTCCGCCATCGTGTTCAGCGAAGCGGTGATATCGCTCATCAGCGCATCGCGCTCACCGGACACCACTTCGTGCAGCGTGCGCTTACCGAACTGGTCACGCAGGCCCGATTCCAGACGACGGGAAAGACGCTCGTCGGCAATCTGCTTGAGGCCGGAAGTCGCGGTGTAGAAGCGCTCGGCATCTTTCACGCGCCACTTGGCGTAGGCGTCGACCATGACGGCTTTCTTTTCCAGCGTCAGGAAGCGTTGTGTCGGTGCATCCAGCGTCATCAGGCGTGCGTCGAATTTACGCACCTTGTTCACGTAGGGCACTTTCACATGCAAGCCTGGCTGAACGTCGGCCTGGACCACACGTCCGAACTGCAGCAACACCGCACGCTCGGTTTGAGACACGATGTAGAAGCAGTTCCAGGCGGCGATCGCCACGACGACCACGACAATTAGGGCGATCAGCGATTTATTGCTCATCAGCGACTCTCCCTGGTACGTGTCTGCTGTTGCTGCAGATCGGCTGCGGCACGTGCATTCGCTTCATTGCTGGTGGCTGCGGCGCCGGTCACCGGAGTGCTGATGTTGCGACCACTTTCGACCATTTTGTCCAACGGCAAATAGAGGAGATTGCTCTGGCCATTCTTGTTGCCGGTTACAAGAACCTTGCTGGTGTTGCTGAAGACTTCCTGCATGGTGTCCAGATACAGACGCTCGCGGGTGACTTCAGGTGCCTTGCGATATTCGCTCACCAGCTTGGTGAAGCGATCGGCCTCACCCTTGGCGCGCGAAACGGTTTCGTCGCGGTAACCATTGGCATCTTCAAGGATGCGCTGGGCCTGACCACGGGCTTCCGGCACGACACCGTTGGCGTAGGTTTCCGCCTGGTTACGCGAACGCTGCTCGTCTTCACGGGCACGAATCACGTCATCAAAGGCTTCCTGCACTTCACGCGGTGCCGCTGCGTTCTGTACGTTGACCTGAGTGACGGTGATACCGGTGCGATAGGTATCCATGAAGCGTTGCAGACGCTCCTTGATTTCGCTGGCCATCAATTCACGACCTTCGGTCAGCACCTGGTCCATCGCGGTGGAACCCACCACATGGCGCAATGCACTTTCGGTCGCGTGCTGCAGGCTGATTTCCGGCTGGTCGACGCTCAACACGAAGTCCTGCAGGTTGCTGATCTTGTACTGCACGGTCAGCGGCACTTCGACGATGTTTTCGTCTTCAGTCAGCATTTGACCCTGCTTGGTATAGGCCCGCTCACGCGTGACGTTTTCCAGGTACTTTTGATCGATCGGCGGGAAATAGATGTTCAGGCCCGGGCCGACGGTCTCGTAGTACTTGCCGAAGCGCAGCACCACAGCTTGCTCCTGCTCGTCGACTACGTAGACCGCGCTGTACAGCCACACGGCCGCCAACACGACCAGGCCGATGCCGAGAATGCCGCCGAAGCCGCTACTCCTGCCCGGACCACCGCCGTCATCACCGCGTTTCTTACCACCACCGAACAACCCGTTCAGGCTTTCCTGCAGCTTTCGGAAGGCCTCGTCGAGATCCGGTGGTCCCTTGCGGTCGCCGTTATTGCGGCGCTTGCCACCCCAAGGATCCTGATTATTCGAGTTGCCACCCGGCTCATTCCAAGCCATAGCGCTCTCCATCTGATAAAGCAAAGACGCACCCACGGCGCGCGACCAATGCTACAGAATGCCTGTGACCGCGGCACAACCGCTTTTTCAGGCTTTTATTGCAAAGTGTGTTGCTCGATGAAATCCATCGGCTGCAATCCTTCGCGGCTCACCAGTCGATTCAACTCGATTCGTGGCAAACGAACGGCCAGCAGGCAGATGCCTTCTTCGTCGTGTTCTTCTTTCTGTACCGCACCGACTTCGAAAAACTGCGCACGCAGTCGAGCAAAACGTTGCGGCAAGCGCAAGGTGCCAACAAACAAATCGTCGCCGAGCAGTTCGGCCACAGCCTGCTTGAGCAAATCCAGACCTGTACCGTCCTTGGCCGACAACCAGACCCGCTGCGGCTTGCCATCGGCATCGCGCTGGATCTGCGGCTCCACACCTTCGAGCAAATCGAGTTTGTTGTATACCTCGAGGATCGGCAAGTCTTGTGCACCGATCTCCCCGAGCACCACCATGACCTGCTCAATCTGGGCCATGCGCTCGGGTTCATGGGCGTCGATCACGTGCAGCAGCAGGTCGGAGTTGCTCGACTCTTCGAGCGTAGCCCGAAATGCCTCGACCAGTTTGTGCGGCAGATGACGAATGAAGCCCACGGTATCGGCCAGCACGATCGGCCCGAGGTCGTCGAGTTCGAGTCGGCGCAGGGTCGGGTCGAGGGTGGCGAAGAGCTGGTCGGCGGCGAAGACATCGGAATCGGTCACCGAGTTGAACAGCGTCGATTTGCCGGCGTTGGTATAACCCACCAGTGAAACCGTCGGAATGTCAGCACGTTTGCGCCCGCGACGGGATTGCTCGCGCTGGCTGCGAACCTTTTCCAGCCGCCCCTTGATCTGACGCAGGCGTACCCGCAACAGGCGCCGGTCGGTTTCCAGCTGGGTTTCACCCGGGCCGCGCAGACCGATACCACCCTTTTGCCGCTCAAGGTGAGTCCAGCCACGAACCAGCCGCGTACTCATGTGCTCAAGCTGGGCCAGTTCGACCTGGAGCTTGCCTTCATGGGTGCGGGCGCGCTGGGCGAAAATATCCAGAATCAGACCCGTGCGGTCGATCACGCGACACTCGAAAACACGTTCGAGGTTACGTTCCTGACTGGGCGTGAGGATGTGATTGAAAATCACCAGATCTACCTGCTCGGCGTTGACCAGGTCGCGCAATTCCTCGACCTTGCCGCTGCCAATCAGGTATTTGGCGGTTGGCCGATGACGCGGCACGTTGAAAAACGCGACGGTCTCGGCGCCAGCCGACATTGCCAATTCCTGAAACTCCTGCGGATCTTCGCGCGCCTCAGGGTCCTGACCATCCAAGTGAACGAGAATAGCCCGTTCACCACCACCGTGGCGCTCAAAGAACAAAGGAGACTCCTATCAGGCGTTACCCGGAGCAGGCTCAGCGTCGCCCTGTTCACTTTCGGCGGCACTAGGCAGACGAATCGGACGAACCGGCACCACTGTAGAGATAGCGTGTTTGTAAACCATCTGGCTGACGGTGTTTTTCAGCAGGATAACGAACTGGTCGAAAGACTCGATCGTGCCTTGCAGCTTGATCCCGTTGACCAGGTAGATGGAGACCCCCACTTTCTCTTTACGTAAAGTATTCAAGTAAGGGTCTTGTAGCGAATGCCCTTTTGACATGTGCCGCACTCCTTTAAGGATTCAATATAAAAAAATAGGTAAACAAATGGCTTGTGGCCGTCACACCCCCAAGGATAGACGGCAATTGCAAGGACTCAGCTCAATATGGAGATGGTCCCCAGGTATTTCAAGGCGCGCGGCAGATTGTCGCAATCCAGGCTGTCCAGCCAGTGTAATTCAGCCCAACTGCGCAACCAGGTGAACTGGCGCTTCGCCAGCTGGCGCGTGGCAATGATTCCACGCTCCTGCATCTCGGCTTGCGTCAGCTTGCCATCCAGGTAGTCCCAGACTTGTCGGTAGCCAACTGCACGTATAGACGGCAACCCGGCATGCAGGTCACTTCGCTTACGCAGGGCTACGACCTCGTCAATGAATCCCTGTTCCAACATTAAAGTAAATCTTTGTTTAATTCGCTCATGCAGTACCTGGCGATTTGCCGGAGCAATCGCCAAGTTCGCGACAGTATAGGGCAATTGTTGCTGTCCCGAAGCGGCTGCTTCAGTACTTTGCGCAGATTGTCGCAAGCGCAGTTCAGTCATGCTTTGACCGCTGACACGATAAACCTCCAGTGCTCGACTGAGTCGCTGGGGATCGTTCGGATGAATGCGCGCAGCAGATTGTGGATCAATCACTGCCAATTGATCGTGCAGGGCTTGCCAGCCAAGGCGTGCAGCTTCTTCTTCAATCTGTGCGCGGACGTCGGGATCGGCGGCTGGCATGTCCGCCAGGCCTTCGACCAACGCTTTGTAGTAGAGCATTGTGCCGCCTACCAGCAGTGGAATTTTTCCGCGTGCAGTTATGTCGGCCATGGCGTCGAGGGCATCACGTCGGAAATCCGCGGCCGAATAGCTCTCTGCCGGGTCGAGAATATCGATCAGGCGATGGGGAAATTCGGCCAGAATCTCTTTGGAAGGCTTGGCGGTGCCGATGTCCATGCCACGGTAGACCAGCGCCGAATCAACGCTGATCAACTCGCAGGGCAAGACTTTGGTGAGTTCGATGGCCAGGTCGGTCTTGCCGGCGGCGGTCGGCCCCATCAGGAAAATTGCAGGAGGGAGCTGGCTCATCAGCGACCGCGCAAGAACAGTTTGTCCAGATCGTCCAGTCCCAATTGGGTCCAGGTCGGTCGGCCATGGTTGCATTGACCGCTGCGCTCGGTGTTTTCCATGTCGCGCAGCAGACCGTTCATTTCCGGCAGGACCAGACGCCGATTCGCTCGAATCGCGCCGTGGCAGGCCATGGTCCCGAGCAGCTCGTTCAGGTGCGCCTGGATCCGGTCGCTGGTGCCGTACTCCATCAGGTCCGCCAATACGTCGCTGACCAGTCGATTGGCTTCAGCCTGCTTGAGCAAGGCCGGAATCTGCCGGATGGCCAGGGATTCCGGGCCCAGACGCTGCAACTCGAAGCCCAGGCGCTGAAACCAGGCGACATGCTCTTCGGCGCAATCGGCTTCACGCTGGCTGACCGCCAGGGACTCGGGCACCAACAGCGGCTGGCCACTGAGGCCTTCGCTGGCCATGGCGATTTTCAGGCGTTCATACATGATCCGCTCATGGGCGGCATGCATGTCCACCAACACCAGCCCCTGGGCGTTCTCTGACAGAATATAGATGCCCTTGAGCTGCGCCAACGCGTAACCCAGTGGCGGAATATCGTCCTGCCCGGCCGGTAGCGCGACCGCGTTGGCCTCGGGCAACGGCGCGAAGAACTCGCGGTAGGCCGCCTGGGCTTCAGCGGCGGGAACGCCGGACTGCGGCCGTGGCGTGTATTGATAACCGGCGCCGGCACCCGAGCCTGCCGCTGCATTGAAGGCCGGCTGAGCCTGGGGCTGCTCCAGCAACGCATTGGCCGCCAGACGCATTTCACCCTGGGGACCGAACTCGCCGGCATCGATCCCGGTCGGTCGAACGATGGCTGTCGCCACAGGCGCCGCCAGTTGATCTTCCGGACGCACATCGCCCAGGGCGCGGTGCAAGGTGCCGTAGAGAAAGTCGTGGACCATGCGCCCGTCACGGAAGCGCACTTCGTGCTTGGTCGGGTGCACGTTGACGTCGACGCCCGCCGGATCGACTTCGAAAAACAGCACGAAGGTCGGGTGACGGCCATTGAACAGCACATCGCGATACGCCTGACGGACCGCATGGGCCACCAGTTTGTCGCGCACCGCACGGCCATTCACAAAGAAATACTGCAAGTCCGCCTGGCTGCGATTGAACGTTGGCAAGCCGACCCAGCCCCACAGATGCAGGCCATTGCGCTCGATTTCTATCGGCAGCGCCTGCTCCAGGAAACCCGAGCCACAGATGGCCGCTACACGCCGGGCACGGGCCGCATCATCGTGGGCCTCATGCAGGCTGAGGATGGTCTTGCCGTTATGGCGCAGATGGAAGGCCACGTCGAAACGCGCCAATGCCAGGCGCTTGATCACTTCTTGCAGGTGATCGAACTCGGTTTTTTCAGTCTTGAGAAACTTGCGGCGTGCCGGGGTATTGAAGAACAGGTCGCGCACTTCGACCGAGGTACCGACCGGATGAGCGGCCGGCTGTACCCGCGGCGCCATGTCCCGGCCTTCGGTTTCGACTTGCCAGGCCTGATCGGCCTCTTTGGTACGGGACGTCAGCGTCAGCCGTGCCACGGAACTGATCGACGCCAGGGCCTCGCCACGAAACCCGAGACTCATGACCTGCTCGAGGTCTTCCAGGTTGCGGATCTTGCTGGTGGCGTGACGGGCCAGGGCCAGCGGCAGGTCATCGGCAGAAATGCCGCTGCCATCGTCGCGCACCCGGAGTAATTTGACACCCCCTTGCTCGACATCGACATCGATGCGCCGGGCACCGGAGTCGAGACTGTTTTCCAGCAACTCCTTGATCACCGAAGCCGGGCGCTCGACCACCTCGCCGGCGGCAATCTGGTTCGCCAGCCGGGGGCTGAGCAGCTCGATCCGAGCGGTGTTGGCCAGCACCTGGTTCATTCCTTGGCCGCCAGTTCAGCGCCGGGGATGGTCAGGGTCTGACCGATTTTCAGCTCATCGCTTTTCAGGTTGTTGGCGCTGCGCAGCGTGGCGGGAGACACCTGATAACGAACGGCGATCATCGCCAGTGTCTCGCCCGGATTCACCCGGTGGTCACGCGGGCCCTGGGCGATCTTGCCGGAGTCACGCAGCCAGGCGATGTAGGTGCCTGGCGGTGGATTCTGCTGGAAGAACTGGCGCACGCCGCTGCTGATCGAACGCGCCAACGCCTGCTGGTGGTTCGCGGCGGCAAGCTTGGAGGCTTCGTTGGCGTTGGAGATAAACCCGGTTTCCACCAGGATCGACGGGATGTCCGGCGACTTCAGCACCATGAACCCGGCCTGTTCCACCCGTTGTTTGTGCAGTGGGGTGACCCGGCCGATGTTGCTCAGGACCTTCTGGCCGACGTTCAGGCTGGAGGTCAGGGAGGCGGTCATCGACAGGTCGAGCAGTACGCCCGCCAACATGCGGTCCTTGTCGTCGAGGCTGACGTTGCCGGCACCGCCGATCAGGTCGGAACGGTTTTCACTGTCGGCCAGCCAGCGCGCTGTCTCGGAGGTGGCGCCGCGATCGGACAGGGCGAACACCGATGCACCGAAGGCCGCCGCCGAAGGTGCGGCATCGGCGTGGATCGAGACGAACAGGTCGGCGCCCTTCTTGCGGGCGATCTCGGTGCGGCCGCGCAAGGGAATGAAGTAGTCGCCGGTGCGGGTCAGTTCGGCACGGAAGCCTTTCATGCCGTTGACCTGGCGCTGCAGTTCCCGAGCGATGGCCAACACCACGTCTTTCTCGCGCTGACCGCGAGACCCTGAAGCGCCCGGGTCTTCGCCACCGTGACCGGCATCGATGACCACGACGATGTCACGCTTGCCGGCCGGGGCTGGCGGCAATTTGACCGGCGGATCGATCGGGGTGACCGGCACCGGAGCCACTGTCGCGACGTTGGTTGGCGCCGGAATCGGCGCGGCGTCGGCAGGGTTATCGAACAGATCGACCACCAGTCGGTTACCGTACTGGGCGTTTGGCGCCAGGGTAAAGCTTTTCGGCGTGACGGCTTTTTTCAGGTCGATGACCACCCGCAGGTCGGTCGGCGTGCGTTGGGCCGAGCGCATTGCGGTGATCGGGGTGTTCGAGCTATTGACGTTCAATGGCGCCCCAAGACTCGCACCATTGATGTCGATCACCAGGCGGTCCGGCGCGGTCAGGGTAAAGACACTGTGCTGGACAGGCCCCGTCAGGTCGAACACCAATCGTGTGTTATCGGGAGCCCGCCACAGGCGAACGCTGTTGACCTTCGTCTCGGCCACAGCGTCGACGGTCACCGCCAAAAACAACAACCCTACGGCAGCTACCATCGCGCGAAAGCGCATACCTGACCCCATCATTTAATTGGATTCCAATGCCAAAGCGGCACACCACGACTCGCCACGCGAGCCCTGGGACAAAATTTTCAGCGAACGCCCGCTGTCTTGCGGGCTAATGGTAATGGTCAGGTCGGGCTTTGGCAAAAAGCCTGCACCCTTGCGGGGCCATTCGATCAGGCACAGCGCATCGTCGTCGAAGTAATCACGGATGCCGAGGTACTCCAGCTCTTCCGGATCGACCAACCGATACAGGTCGAAATGAAAGGCCCGGATGTCGCCGATCTCGTAAGGTTCGACCAGGGTGAAGGTCGGACTTTTTACCGCGCCCACATGCCCCAAGCCCCGGATGATGCCTCGGGACAGCGTGGTTTTCCCCGCACCGAGGTCGCCTTCAAGAAAGATCAGGCCATGGCCCTTGGTGGTGCGGGCGATACGCGCGCCAAAGTCGGTCATGGCCTGTTCATCGGCCAGGTACAGGGTTACTTCAGACACGGTGCTTGCTCCTCCAACAACTGACGAATGGCTGGAATCAGATCACTGGCCGCCAGCCCACGGCCCGATTTACCTTGTTGCGCACCGGCATTGGCGTGCAGCCAGACCGCGAGGCAAGCGGCGTCAAAGGCGTTCATGCCTTGGGCCAGCAAGGCGCCCAACAATCCAGCCAGCACATCGCCCAATCCGGCGGTAGCCATCGCCGGATGCCCCTGAGCGCATACCGCCAGACGCCCATCGGGACTGGCGATCAGGCTGCCGGCGCCTTTGAGGACCACAACCGCTGAATATTTTTTGCTCAATGCATGAGCGGCGGCAGGACGATCGGCCTGGACTTCGGCAGTCGACAGGCCCAGTAACCGCGCCGCTTCGCCCGGATGGGGCGTGATCACACAATCCCTGGGCAAGCTCGCCTGTTCTTCGGCCAATAGATTCAAGGCATCGGCGTCCCAGACTTGCGCAAGCGGTGCGTTGGCGGCCGCCGACAACAGACTGCGCCCCCAGGAGGCCTGTCCCAGGCCTGGACCGACCACCAGAACGGAGACTTTTTCAAGCAATCCCATCAGTTGATTGGCCGACGAAGTGCCCAACACCATGGCTTCGGGAATTCTCGCCAGTGCGGCGGGCACGTGTTCACTGCGCGTCGATACCGACACCATGCCCGCGCCACTGCGCAGCGCAGCTTGCGCACTCAGCAGGATCGCGCCGCCAAAACCTCGATCGCCGCCGATCAACAGCACGTGACCGAACTTGCCTTTGTGGGCAGTGGGCGCGCGGCTGGCCAGACGCGGCAAATTGCCAGCCGTCAGGCGACGCGCACTGATGTCGACGCCATTAAATGACTCAGGAGAGGCTTGCAGATCATTGAACACCAACTCGCCGACCACATCCGCCGCGTCGCCAGTGAACAGCCCCAGCTTCAAGCCGATGAAGGTCACGGTCAGGTCCGCCCGGACACTCGCGCCGAGCATGCGTCCAGTATCGGCGCCAAGACCCGACGGGAGATCCACTGCCGCCACTGGCAAACCACTGGCATTGATCGCAGCGATAACGCTGGCATAGGGTTCTCGCACTTCTCCCGTCAACCCGGTGCCGAGCAAGGCGTCGACCACGACACCGCGCAACTCGGACTGCGCGCTCCAGGCTTGGACGGCAATGCCTTCAGCCACGGCCTCGGCGTGGGCCAAGCCTGCATCGCCTTGCAAACGCTGAGGATCACCGACTGCCAGGACGCGCACGTGCCAGCCTGCGCGCCTGGCCAAAACAGCTATTAAATAGCCATCACCGGCGTTGTTGCCATGACCGGTCACCACGCTCAACTCGTTCGCCGTCGGCCAATGACGGACCAGCGCCCGCCAGGTTGCGCGCGCCGCCCGCTGCATCAATTCGAAGCCCGATGTGCCGGCCGCGATCAGGCTCGCATCGAGCGCTCGCACTTGCGCGGCGCTGTACAGCGCGTCGGGTAAATCATCTTTAGTGTGCGGCATGCGTCTTCGGGCTCCGATGTCTGGCAGAATTATACGCACCTCAGCTCCGGTTTCTCTCGTCTCATGCCCGCAATTACCACAGACCTGCCCGCCCTCGCCCAATCCATCAAGGATTGGGGCCGCGAGCTGGGCTTTCAGCAAGTCGGCATCAGCGGCCTGGACCTGGCCGAGCATGAGCAGCACCTGCAGCGCTGGCTCGAAGCCGGCTACCATGGCGAAATGGAGTACATGGGCGCCCACGGCAGCAAACGCTCGCACCCGGAAGAGCTGGTGCCGGGCACGTTAAGGGTCGTCTCCCTGCGCATGGACTACCTTCCCGGCGACACGGAAATGGCCCAACGCCTGGCCCAACCGGAGAAAGCCTACGTTTCGCGCTATGCCTTGGGCCGCGATTATCACAAATTGATCCGTAAACGCGTGCAACAACTGGCAGAAAAAATCCAGGCGGTCATCGGCCCGTTCGGCTACCGCGCGTTCGTCGACAGCGCACCGGTGCTGGAAAAGGCGATCGCCGAAAAAGCCGGCCTGGGCTGGATCGGCAAAAATACCCTGGTGTTGAATCGCAAGGCCGGCAGTTACTTCTTTCTCAGCGAACTGTTTGTCGACCTGCCGCTGCCCGTGGACCCGCCCCACGCTACCGAACACTGCGGACGTTGCACCGCGTGCCTGGACATCTGCCCGACCAATGCCTTCGTCGGTCCTTATGTACTGGACGCTCGACGCTGCATTTCCTATCTGACCATCGAGCTGAAAAGTGCAATTCCGGAAGATTTGCGGCCGTTGATCGGCAATCGGGTGTTCGGTTGCGATGACTGCCAGATCGTCTGCCCGTGGAACCGCTTTGCCCGCCCGTCCGGCGAAAGCGACTTCAAGCCGCGGCACAATCTGGACAATGCCGAACTGGCCGAATTGTTCATGTGGGACGAAGACAAATTCCTCAGCAGCACCGAAGGTTCGCCGCTACGCCGTGCCGGCTACGAACGCTGGCTGCGCAACCTGGCGGTGGGCCTGGGTAATGCGCCGTCGAGCATTCCGGTGCTGGAAGCCTTGAAGGCGCGACGCGAATACCCCTCGGAACTGGTGCGCGAACATGTGGAATGGGCCCTGAAACAACACGGCCTTTTGTAGGAGCGAGCTTGCTCGCGATGGTCGTCAACGATAACGCTGAAAGCCTGATACCCCGCGGCGCTCTCGAGCTCATCGCGAGCAAGCTCGCTCCTACACAGGACCGTGTCAGGCCTCGTCGTTATAGACGAACTTCGGCATTTCCCAATGGAAACGGATCGCCAGCAGACGCAGCAGGAAGCCGCCGAACAGAGTAATCAGGATCGCCTGTTCGCCGGGCAGTTCCAGATAGATGCACAGCATGTAGCACCACGCCGCCGCGAACGAGACGCTGGCGTAGAGTTCACGGCGGAAAATCAGCGGGATGTCGTTACAGAAGATGTCCCGCAGGATGCCGCCGAATACCCCGGTGATCACCCCGCTGACCGAAGCCACCAGCATGCCATGGCCCATTTCCAGCGCGATCATGCAGCCAATCAGGGTAAAGGCCACCAGTCCTATGGCGTCGAGTACCAGAAACAGCGAACGCAGGTGGCGCATCCAGCGTGCGGCGAACACGGTGAACATCGCTGCGATCGAGGTTAACACCAGGTATTCCGGGTGTTTGACCCAGGTCAGCGGGTAATGGCCAAGCAGCACGTCGCGCACCGACCCACCACCCAGGGCAGTCACGCACGCGATCAGCACCACACCAAACCAATCCATGCCGCGACGACCGGCAGACAGGGCACCGGTCATGGCTTCGGCGGTAATGGCGATCAGGTAGAGCATCAGCAACATGGGGGCGGTCCTTGCAGAAAGGCGCGCAGTCTAGCCAGATCGTCCGGGCACCAAAAGGGGGCAATTAGCAAATGTAGGAGCCGGCTTGGTGGCGATGGTGTCTTCAAGGGCCTCTTCGCTGGCAAGCCAGCTCCTACAGGTATGTCGCATCCCTTGTAGGAGCTGGCTTGCCAG